>NZ_JAGJEF010000065.1:0-29022 GCF_018100875.1 Pseudoalteromonas sp. MMG012 | reverse complement strand
ACAAGCACCGCCACTGTTTATAACTTCAATGGCCATTATCAAGGGGGCGGTCAACTTTCAGGTTTAAATATACGTGTTAGTGTCGACAACATAACGAACAAACGTTATTTACGCGCACCAGCAAGCAGTGCCACCGACCCAAGTGAACTCGGCCGCAATTACAAATTAGCATTGAGTTATCAATTCTAGCGGCGCATAGATAACGTATCAAATAGGTGATGCATCAAACCATCACTTATTTTCTCGTTTTCTATATGCACTCGGTGTAGAGCCAACCTGCAGTTTAAATGCGCTATAAAAAGCAGACCGCGAGTTAAACCCTACCGCCATTGCAATATCTAATACACTATCATTTGTGTTACTAAGCCTAACCTGTGCGGCTTCAATTCGTGAACGATTTACCCACTCAAAAAAAGAAGTCTTCATGGTCTGATTTAATGTTTGAGAAATGTAGTGTGCGGGAATATTCAAGTGTATCGACAACTTGTATAAGGTGAGTTCATTGTTTAAATATAACGCGTCGCTAACTAACACATTATTTAACTTGTCGGCAATTCGCTGCGACTGTGCATCACCTAACGCAGACCGCTGATACTTAATTTTGCTGCGTGCCAAATCAATAGGCTCCTCAGCCAACTTTTGATACACCGTTTCAAAGGCTGGGCGCTGGCGCAATGCCTGTATAGAAAAAACCACACAACAACTAAATTCAATACCAGTGGAATAACGTCACTCACAAAGCGTATTTTCTCGTTGAAATTCGAGAACAACACCATAAGTAATCACACCCAACTACCAATAAGTAAGCACAAAGTGACATTAATCCAATACAAAGATTTATGGGTTTCATTCGTAAATACTTGCCTTAAGTCTGCTCTGTAGCTTTTTAATTGCCTGAATATCTTATAAATATAGAGGCTGCTTTGCACTAGCCACAATAAGAACAACGACGCAACGAGTATTGCACTGAACTGTTCAACGCCAGCTTTTAACTGTGCATCATCGGCGTAAAATATCTTAAATTGAGACTCGCTAGGAAGGTATAACACCACAGCCCCAACGATTGCACCAAACAGCGCCAGCACAGCGTGTAATAAATGCGCTCTTTTGAGCTGCCAACGATAAGTTGCTGTGAGTCCTTCAATGTACAGCCAAATACACGGCATAATTAACATCCAAAGAACGCCACTGAGTGCAATATAATAAAGTTCTAATTGCGCAAAATGCACAAACACTAATGGCTCAAAGCCGACCACACCTTGCACCATCAAAAACACCATAAAAGGCACAACATATGCTCTGTCTTTTATCCGTGTTGCCAACAAAGAGACAACAAAAATGGCGATACAAAATGTAATTAATCCAAGTATTATTTCTGGGCTCATAAATTTTTCTTAGTATATTTTTCAATGAACTAAAGTGCATTTTGAGTATTAAAACGTAATACTACACTGACTTTTATGTCTTCGCCAATTGTGCTGGACGACATCAATAAGCAATCAACATAAGGTGTCTCATAAAACCAACTACAAATAAAAGAGAGTCGTATGGACATGTCACCTATGATGCTAATTCATATTATCACAGGCAATATCGCCGTACTTTCTAGTGTCGCTGCATTGGCACTTAAAAAAGGCAAAAAACCGCACCGTAACGCGGGCAAAATTTTCGTTGTATCAATGACCCTTATGGCATTAACTGGCGGTTATATTGCCTATATAAAGCCAATGATGATCACCCTAATTGCCGGGCTATTTACACTACATTTAGTACTGAGTGCTTTTCTCATTGTTAAGTCTCCCCCGCATGCAATCAAACCATTGGATTATATGCTGCCATTTGCCAGTGTAGGTTTATGTGTTGCGAGCGCCTATTTTAGCTATAACGCACTCACGAGCCCCAGCGGCCATGTTGATGGATTCAGTCATGAACCTTACTTCTTTTTTGCATTACTGTCATTGGTCGCACTCATCGGTGATATAAAGCTTGTTATCAACAAAGGGATTTCGAACACCCAACGCATGACCAGACATATTTGGCGCATGAGTTTCGCGCTATACATTGCCATAGGGTCATTTTTCGGACAAGGTGCACAGGCACTGCCCGATATGATCACACAAACGTTTCTAATGCATATACCTGAGCCCCTTATATTGCTCATCATGTGCTTTTGGCTCGGTAAGACTTGGCTAAACAGTCGTAAAAGTAGACCCGTGCTCAATCAATAAAACGATTGCACCTCACAGTGCCAATCGGGCCTATTTCATTGCAGCAACACCCGATAAGTCACCAGTTTATAGATCTGTAAACTGGTCCCGTAGCCATTGCTGAAACACTTTCACTTTGTGCCAGTTAAAGTGTCCAGCAGGCCCTGCTAAATAGTATTGATACTCACACGATACTTTAAAGCTGGGCAGCACCTCAAGCTGCCCTAACGCCAGTTGCTGTTGGATCAACTGACGACGTAGCATACCAACGCCCTGCCCCGCAAGTGTGGACTGCATCACGAGTGCCGCATTATCTATTTCCAAAAAATGAGAATCAAAGTCTTGCTCTAATTCAATTTCCCGAAACAGTATTTGCCAAGCCCGCTCAGCATCAGGGCAAATATCCATGATTAAATTGTGACGCTTGAGCTGTGCTTTTAAAGGTTGATCAATATTGATCAACCCGGGTTTGTAAGCCAATAACATATCATCACAGGCCAGTTGCTCACTGTGTAAGTCAGGATAATGTCCCTTACCAAACCTGATCCCTAAGTCGGCATCACCAGAATCAAAGTCCACCAAACTATCACTGGGATCTATACGAATTTTTATTTCTGGATGCTGCTGCTGAAAACTGCTCACTCTTGGCAGTAGCCAACACGTTGCAAATGAGGGAAGTACCGATATATTTAAAATCGTGGGTGAAGGATCTTCTTCTATCGCTTTTAAACCTGTATTTAAATGTTCAAACGCTTGTAAAATATGCGGGTACAACATTTTACCTTTGTGTGTCAGTGTTACTTTTCTTGTCTGGCGTTCAAACAATTGACATGCTAAATGCGTTTCCAAACTGCGGATCTGCTGGCTGATCGCCGCTTGTGTTACATACAAACGCTCTGCGGCCTCTTTAAAGCTACCTAACTCTGCGGCATATTTAAAGTACATTAAACTTTTTAATGGGGGAAGTTGCATTGCATTACACATTAGAAAAGCTTAAGCATAGTAAAGTTTTTATCGTTTGTCAGTAATCTTAAATCACTTAATACTCATTAGGCATCAAACAACTAAAGAGCATTATTATGAATAAGTTACTTATACTACCTATATTACTCACTGCCAACATATTGTCGACAACTATGGTACACGCCACAGAAAGTCAGCAAGAAACAATCAATACTGCTGAAGGTTACCCTTATAAAAACTTAATTATGTGGGCTGACAAAGTTGAGCTTATATACTCAAATAACAATGAAAATACAATTTGTCGTGTGAATGTTTTAAGCGACAACCTGACTCACAAAGGCATCAATCGTACGGTCAGTAACAACAAGTTCAAGAAAACCCCGATGGCTGCGTGCTTAACACGTGATACAGCCAAACAACTACTAACAAAACTATGAATGCCACACTTGCTTACACACTCGATCGACGTGCGTGTCATTCACTTTAGTGCGTTGCTAAGCGGTCCATTCGCCATTGATTAAACGCTTGTTCAATGGTTGGGTGGGCAGCTTCCAATAAGCCCGCAATTTGCTCACTTGATAACATCACACACATATTTTGCTGCTCTTGTCTAAGCAAAGCCAATAACGCTTGCTCTGCTGGAACGTCATTAAGCATATAATGTACCCATGCCCAACCACTAAAGTATAATTGAGCAGTATCAATACTGCCCCACTGAGTTTCTGAATCCAGTACCGAGTACAGCTCCATAGGTGTTCTATTCAGTATTCGGTAATCTACGTCAAAGCCATGGTGACCATTAACGCTTTCAAATGTTTCAGCCAACCCTTCATTTAGCCAGCGAGGCATACTCCCAATGAGCCTCAGATTAATTGCATGTACAGCCTCATGAATGGCGGTTTTCAAAGTCGTGTTATCTCCCTTATATTCGACAAAAGCGGAGTTGTTACCATGAAAAAAGACACCTTGGCTTGAACGAGGGTCAAACCCCCCTTGCGAGGTATGATCTTCATAAGCTGCGCGACTATCCATAATAATTAAGTTCACATCAATGGGCTTGGCCGCGCTTTGTCCTAGCATACGCACGTAATGAGTATGTACACTCCTTAATCGTGTAACCAACTTTGTAATGAATGTCGTATTGATGACGCCTTGATGATAAACTTTTAATTTAAGCTGCTGATTAATAACACTTTCAAATAGAAAAAATTCAGGGCCAAGCGTTTCAGCCAACCGCTTAGCTGAGTCTCGTTGATATCTAAAGAACCCGCTCAGATCACATTGTTTGTGTTCAAGCTTTCTCTGAGGTTGGGCTGCAATCGTTGTTTTACGAATTTCAGGCGGTAATGCGTTATCCGTTTGAACTGTGACCACATGTTTTAACATGTCGGGGGAAGGCATGGCTGTGCTTTTACTTTGAAAGTCGAGAAAAAACCATATACATACAACAATAACGATAACCGCCACAATAATACGTTTAAAAGCCATAAAATTACTGCCACCCCAATTAGCATCAACTGACAATCTGCTTAACCACCATGTAGTAGTAAGCCTAACATATAAAACAAAAAAACTGCCATATAATAGGCACAGCACGACGAAAAGTCAGGTCACCTCTTCCAGTAATAAAGCCAGATGCAATCACTCACCCATCAACACTGAAGCATGCAATAACACCATGACCCAATCTCAAAAATAATAATTTAAGGCATAAACATGCCATAAACACGCATTATTTCTCCTCACTTTATCCGTGTCACAAAGTACCCAAAAAGAATAAATACACACTAATTTTACAAAATTACCGGTACAGCTGTAACTAAATTGTAAATATTGTAATGTATCTTGCTCTGCGTTGCGCAACACAACATAAAATACACAACAACTTTCGAGGAAATCATGAAAACAATATCAACGCTCTTTGCAACAACTTTAACTGCATTGGCATTCACACCAACCGCCAATGCCTACCTATACAAAGACCCTGGTTACGTAGAGCAGAAATCACGTGTTATCAATAAAAACAACGCAGTGGGTCGCTCTCACCAATACAGAGATCAACAAGGGTGGATGTATGTAGATGAAACGAGTAAAGGGGCAACCAGTGGTTTTTATCAAGCAGGAAATTGGTTAAAACTTCACAATCGCAATTTTAAAATTGCAGTTGGCTCTGTCGAATTTTACTTCAACCCAAGTAAGCTTGATTGCACACAAGGTATGACATTTAATTTAACCGTTGGTGAAGATAGCGTTGCTGCATTTAAACCCAATTGTGACGACTTGCTAAACGCATCAATCACTTATCCTGTTGAGTATTATTTCGATCTAATACCTGAAGCAATCAAGCCAAAAGTTGAGTTACCACTTGATCCGTTAGGTCTATTAAAGCTTGGCGTTAAATTTGGTGCCGGTATCGAAGCTGGTGCAGATTTTACGGTTGGTGGTGTCATTGGTGGTCACAACAACGAAGAACCTTTTGAAGTTGATGGTGTTAGACGACCAGATTACATTTACGCAGAAGTTGCGCCTTATGTTGGGGGAGTAGTAAGTAGCTCAGCATACGCTTCATTTGGTCATGGTATTTCTGAGGCCGGTGTGAAAGGTAAGTTAAGCCTTTTAAAAGTAAAAGGTAAAGGGTACGTGGAAGCAGGGATCCGTCGAATCAAACAAGATGAACAAATAATAGAACAAGGCTTTTTGGAGCTAAAAGTGACCACCCAATTCAGTGGTGGAGACGGAAAAATTCAAGCTTACTGCAAAAAGCTTTGGGGTTTACTGCAATTCAATGTTGATGTCATGAAATGGGATCCACTTTATCAACGTGAATACACATTATATGAATACGCTAGCCCACAATGGGACACGCTATAACCTTTTGTATTGAACACCGTGGTGATCTAACTGATCACCACAACAGGAATTGACCATGAAGCTAAAAGTAACTTTACTACTACTTGCCTTGTGTGCTGGGTGCATACTTTACCTCACGCAGCATAAAGAAGAGCAGGTAGAGCAAACCTTATTTAAAAACCCTATTTCACACAGTGCACCGAAAAAAATATTGCAACACACATACTCCGTAACAATAGAGTCAGCCGTGCTCGCCGAAAATAAAGCCGTCATAACCCATTCATCTCTTAGTTGGCACATGCACTTAGGCAATACACAAGTCAACCAAGGCCTATTGACCGATATTGTGTTTATGAATAATGGCAAGCCACAGCCTTTAACACCACAGTTGCCATTCACATTTAACCGTCGTGGCACTGAGATCTCGCAAGTAGACTTGCTCGCCTTACCCAGTGAGCATACGTTAAATGTATTACCTAACATACTTAATTTAATGAGCTTCTCAGAACAGTCAACCTTAACGTTTAACGATGCGCATGGGAAGAAGACCTACTCATATAACAGGTTAGGTGATCAGATAAGCCGCCACCTTGAGTCGCGTCAGCTTCATTCTGCATCTGCGATTAATGATGAGCAAGAGCGTTGGTCAATGACCTTAACTAACCATGACACTCCTGTGGAGGTAAGCTATTCATCTGAGAACCTATGGGAAAACAATGCACTAAGATATCAGGTAATACAAAAAGTGCATATTACCCGCCTGAATCATCAATCGACGCCGCTAATAGCAGTAAGTCACGATCACAATGCCACTTTGACAAAGGCATCTCAATCTCCGGTTGCACGAGAAATTACAGGCCCTGAAGCATTACAAGACGCAATCTTGGAACTAAAAACATCGCTAGACCCACTATTAGCCAAGCATATTGGGAAACACCTGCTCAGTGAATATGATTTATCTGAACTCGTTGCACTCATCGAGGAAGACCCAACTGCCAGCTCTGCAATTATTTACGCGTTACAAAAAGAACAAAGCCCACTTGCTGAACAGATGCTCACTGATTTACTTTCTACTGAGCAAGTTAATATCCAAACTAAACAAAAACTACTTATTGCACTGGGCCGCTTTGGGGCGTCGTCAAACATCTCGTTTAATGCATTAGCAACCATCGCAGATAAGCCAAATAGTCCATTGGCCAAAACAGCTTTGCTAAACTTAGGGTCAATGGCCAAGTTTACCCCACAACAACAAGCTTCGGTTGAGACATTTTTACTAAACTCCCTCAATGGAGAGCAGCACTTAGGCACAGCCATACTTGCTGTTGGAAATAGCAAAATTCCTCATTTGTTACCAACCGTTGCAAAACTTTTACAGCACCCACACGCAGACATTCAACGTGATGCGGTAAAGCTTTTATCAACAGAACCACACTATCATGCACAAATCATCACTGCGTTACTAAAAAACCCCACAGTGCAAAGTGTTGACGTATTCGCTCGCACATTGTCTGACTCAGGCGTGGTACTCAACCAACAAAGCAAAAGTCGTTTGAGAAACCTACTAAACTCAACCGACAACCCCATTATTAAAAAACGACTAAAGACTCTTGGAGTAGGCTAAGCCAGCTATAGCCCATACCGAACTGTGTTATTGGTATGGGTTAAAACATAAAAACTAGCACGTAAATTTGCTAAATTAAACTCGATGATTACGTAATTCTACAGACAAAAGTGGTAGCCACACACCCTTGCTACCTCATTGATAAGGGCATGAATAACTTTAGTAAGCTATGTGGAAGCGGCCTACAACAGGGGATCCCTATGACCAGTTTCCGGTGCTTTAGTTATACATATTAAGAAATACAAACACGGTTTTTTCGATTACCACACCGCTCATGTCCAAAACGGTTTGTGCAACGCTAAAGTTCACACCGTTTCTTCTGTTTTGGCAACAATGTCAATTGTTCCATCTACATAGGACTGCAACGGATGTAAATGGATATCTTCTTTCCAAATTGCAAGTAGATCCTCTATGACGTGATGTTCTGAAACCAATTCCCCATAACGATATTCTCGTACGATAGGGTGTAAAAATTGACTATGATCTGATGCATCAACATTTTCACGATGTATTCTATCCGCAACAAAAGGGTCGAAATCTTCACTTTTACCATACTCCAATGTTACGGTAAAAAAGTGGGCCTTGCTTTTTGCCTCTGAACTCAGTAAGTGATTGATTGGTAGTGAAAAACCATAGTGAGCCTTACCATTTTCCATATAGAAATAATCACCGATAAAACCCGGTTGTTGCCACATAGCACCAGACTCATTAACTTGATCTAGCACCAACTGAGCAACATCTTCACGATTACAATTAACCTCAGGATATGCCACATCATGATTCTTCTTATTCAGAATCGTGTTTAGTGCGCGACTATTGTATCTAAAACCATGGATAAAGCCTGATGTTGCCATTTTATAATCTAGTGAATGGGTCAAAGTACCTGCAAAATACATATTCTTTTGATTTACCGATTCAAAGTCATTATTCAGTTTTGGATATTTATCTTTGATAGTAAGATCTGGCTGTGTTTGTTCACTAAATAGGTGTGTATCAATTGCAAAACCGGTACAACATAGTACCTTGTCATACCATAATTCTTCTACTTCCCCTTGTGCATGCTTGTACTGAAACAGCACTTTGAAACGCCCATTTATACGCTCAATAGACATAATTTCTGCGTCCAATACGGCATTTTGAGATTTTAATTGATAAGTATCAAGTATGTTGTTATTCACTGCACGTAAATGGCCAACATAATGTGTTTTCCAAGCAAAGTTAACCGAATTCGGGCTGCACAAATGAATAACAGCTGCCGAAGGGGTCAAGTGATCCGCTGTTTCAAACGCAGAGTTCCCTTTCCCTATTACTAACACTTGCTGATTTTCGTAATCTTTAATATCAATAGACATTTCAGTATAATTCTCAGCCAATTCAATACCTTTAATTTCAGGCATATAAGGCTTTAAAAAGCCACTTGCAACAATTAAATGCTTAGCTAGAAACTGATTTCCATTGTTGTCTGTTAATAGATAACTGTCTCCTTCTTTACCTATATTGACGACACGCGTATTACATTTGACCTTAATATTGAAATGATTCACATAATCCTTCATGTAATCCACAAGGCTATCTGCGCTAGGAAAGAATTCATGATCATACTCTTTAAATAACAACGAATAATCATCGGAAAGTAATGAATTCCAATCATGTCGCATATTGAACTCTGGGTTTTTACTGCCCGTAAACCGTTTGTTTATCGAAATTAGTTTGCGATGCCTAGGAAACTTTTTATAGAAATTTCCTGGTTGTTCACCAGCCTCTAAAATGAGATAATCTTTTTGATCTCGCTCGAAATAATACCCTAGTTGCACCCCTGCTGGTCCAGCACCTATAATGATGTAGTCATGGGCCTGTGCTTTATAAGAACTATTCATAAAAAACTCCAAATTATTAACGACGGTTAGCCTAAAATGGTAACAACTAGAAATCTTTTCTAGTTAATAATGACAAGGCGTTTGTACGCATTATTTTTTGTAATTGGATTTCACTTAACCCAGAATTTAAATACTTTTTCACCAAAGCTTCATAGTTGCCACATACTGGCCAATCTGAACCAAATAGAACTTTATCAATGATTTCGGGGTTTTCCTGTACCATATTTGACACCACATCTACAGGGACCAATGCCGTATCTACAAACGCATTGGGATACTCTGTGATGACTTCGACCGCTTCTTGATACCAATGAGGTTTACCTGCATGGCAAAATACAACAGCAAGATCAGGGTATGTTTCTAGAATTGGAATGAAGTCAGCCGGGTTACAATACTTTTGTTCCGTGTCTTTTTGCGCAGTAAAGCCTGTATGAAACATGATCACTAGGCTCTTTTCTTCACAAAGCCTATAGATTTCCATCATTTCGCTACTTAATGCATCGAAATCGTGATCTGCTGGGTAAAACTTAAAACCTCTTACACCAACTTCTATACTTTTATGAAATTCTGCAACAGTGTCCTTATGAAAGTTAGGGTTAATACTGCCAAACGGCAATAAACTATCATTACCGTCACAGCGAGTTGCAATCATCTCACTCGTAATAGAATAATTTGTACCCGGTCCACATTCCGCTAAAATAATCCCTGTACTCACGCCTGCGTTATCAAGGTATTTTGACATCGCATTACCATTGGAAAATAGCTCAGTCACTTCGGCCCCAGGCTCTAAAGGTATTTTTTGAATTAAACCCTGAATATCCTCTCGCAATAGCGGAAAGTCTCCAACGTGGATATGAAAGTCTATAATGTTATTCATGGTATTTCCTTTTATATTTATTTATAAACTACCGATTATTATGTGCCTGTCAGTGCCCGTTTCTATTAACTCAATATGAGAGAAACCAGCTTGAAGCAAGAGAGATTCATACTGTGCAAAGCTGCGATGACCACCTTCTGTATGCAACATCATGTTTAAATGCATAACTGCCGTTGAGTAATCACTTCCCTTTACGTCAAAGAGTCGCTCTAAGATAAACACCTTGCCCTGCTTTAATTTAGATAACGATATTTTAATTTTTGATAAAATGGTGATAGCTGAAGCGTCGTTCCAATTCGATAAAACATTACTCAGCATGTAGTTATTTCCTTGTGGTAAAGGATCTTCAAAAAAGTTACCACTTTTAAACTTGATATGATGAAACTCCACCGTTTTATCGCAGTACTTTTTAAACTCAGGAGCGACTTCTGGAAGGTCAAAAATCGTCACAGTACTGGCTTTCTTTGCCGTAATGAGCATGCTCGCCATAGCCCCAGCACCGCCACCAACATCCACAACTGAACCTAACTTCTCAGGTAAAAATGAAACAAGAGGTTTGCCAGAGCAGTGACTCAACTCCCACATTGCAGCCGCGAAACTGTAACTTTTATCACCGTTATAAATATCATCATAAGGGGATTCAGGAGCGCTCTGATGCGTGAGTAACCCCTCTAATTTATGTATTGCTTGTCTTCCTTGATCACAAACAAATTGAGTAAAATTACCCAAGTAACGTATATTTCCTTTTTCAAAATACGGCTGATAATACGTTGTAATAGCAAAACCATCATTTTGTTCATTCAAGATATTGAGAGATTGAAGTGTTAACAACATGCGCTGTAATGCTTCGGGTTCCAATGATTGCTGTTTTGCTAATTGCTCTGCAGAAGAACCAGGCGCTAGTACCAATTGTTCAAATATCTGATACTTAAAACATAATGAAAAAATTTCAGTCACAACATAGCCATATAGATGCTTGTCGTATCCTTCGAGACTATTCAAACCTGTCATTTACTTGCCTACCTTATCCAAACTATGTAGTTAATTCACCAAGGTAAACTTGAACAACTGTAAAAGTGAGATATTACATCAAGTTATTGGCGCAATTTTATATAAAGAGCGGCGCGTATCCATCGGAGTACAGTGCCATACTCTGATACAATCAGCCAACCTACCTTTCATCTTTTTATCGTCCAATTGAAACTTTCTTCTAATACATCTGGCTTATTTTACTATTTCAATTGAACACTTTCCGACCAGATTAACATGTTAATACAATTAATTTCAAGTTAACATTTAAGCAATCAATCACACTTAAATGTTACATTGAAACTTTTTACTTTTGAGCATTATCCGAGAACAATTTTGATAATCACACGCCCACTTCATATCAAATAATGCAGACTTAGTTACACGCTAGATTCCACTTTTATGACCACTAATATTGACCATATCAGCCATCGCTACTACAACTTTTCTAGTACCTGAAAATTCATCTCTACCATGCGCAATCACCCTATTATCTACCATTACTACATCGCCTTTTTGCCAGTCAAAACGCACTGCACAGGCTTCATATGAAGCTGCAATTTGTTGCATTTGTTCATCTGAAATATTAGTACCATCACCAAATGTGACATTTCTGGGTAACCTATCCATGCCTAATAGCTCTACTAAAACGGCTTTAACTTGTGGTTCAAGGCAAAAAGGATGGTGTAACTGAACTTGATTAAAAAAGCTATACTCTCCAGTTGGTAACGCCAACAACCCTTGCGTATTATACTCGGTACGAATTGTGCCTCCCTCTTCAAGGCTAACAGTTAGACCAAAGCGATCACATATCGACTTTACTTCATCTATGCTGCTAGTTTTAAAGTAATCTTGCCAACTAACATCGAACCCTTCTGAGAAGTTTCTGATGTATCGTAGCCCTTTATCCGCAAAGTCCTGCTGTATTGCCTTTGGCAACGCTTGATACATCGCACGGCAATCAACCAAGGGTGTACAACCTCCACATTCGGCGGGCTGCTCGCAAAAGAAGAATTGCTTCGTCGGCCATATTCCGGTGTTTGAACTTTCATTATGGAAAAGTATCTTCATGTTGTTAGGGTACGGTGTGGACTTATATATTTTATTACCTACTTCTTTTTTTGGAAGATCGCCATAGTTACCGTACAAATCAGGGCAAATTGCCGCTGAAAACGCCTCAAACTGCTCTGGTGTATCGAGATTAAACCCTCTAAAAACCAACGCTGCATGCTGCTCTAGTTCGGTTAAAATAGTTTGACGATGTGTTGAAGCCCATTCAGCTGGATCTTCTATATTAAGTCCTGAGATAAAAATGGGGCTGGTCACTCCCTTGCCAGAAAGACTTGACACCGACATCTTGATAAACGTCTCTACCTGCGGTTGTTCTGTTATAGTACATTCCATTATGGTCTCCTTGATTTACGCCATACCGACGAGTACTTTTCTCGCACCTTCATAAGGTTGACGTCCATGAGTAAAACGTAAATTGTCTACTAATAAAACATCCCCTTTTAGCCAAGAGAAATGAAACATTTCCTGATCATAGATTTCACGAATTTTAGCCAAGTCCTTTTCGGGGATCTCTGTACCATCACCAAAATACGTATTTCTCGGTAGCCCTTCATTTCCAAACATAGATAAAAAGCTTTGTTTCGTTTCAGGATCTAAGCTAGATACATGAAATAAATGTGCTTGATTGAACCATACTTTAAAGCCATGTAATGGATGCTCAATAGCTGATTGATTAACTTGTTTGGTTCTTAGTTCATCACCACGCCACTCAAATTCAAATCCATTCTCATTGCAAAACTTTTCGACATCTTCTTTTTTATCTGTTTGAAATACTTCCGTCCAAGGTAAATCAATATCACTATAGTTACGAACGTACATTATCTTTTTAGCTTCGAATTGTGATCGAATAGATTCGGGAATTTTGTCATAAACAGCACGACTATCAGCGAGCGGAGTTGCGCCCCCTTCTGGCGCCGGCAGCATACAGAAAAAGCCTAGCTTTGAAGGCCACTTGTTAGCGTAAGAGCATTCATTATGTTGTGGGATAACCTCATCATGATGATATTCCGTTGCCGTATAAACATTTCCCCTCAGCTCAGTCCTTGGTGTCGATCGGTATTGATAAGATGCAAGTTCGCTATCAAACAAAGTGCTTAGTAATTGACCAAACTGTTTGCTACTAACGACTTTCAATCCTCGTATTAATAAAATACCGTGTTCATCCAATAATTGATTAATCTGTGCCTTATACTCAGCGGCCCAGTCGACAGATTTCATACCTGACGTGTCAACCTCTAATAAGATCTTACGATTATGTACCTCAGGAAGTGGCTTTGTCTCTAACATCACTTTATTACTCCTTCAATTTTATTCTTTTCGTGCCTAAGACTGCGTTTTATCACATTAGTAATTTCTACTACTGTCTTACCCTCTAATAAACTTGCGTGTGTAGCGTCAAACTCGAAAATGCGCGCTTTGTTTGAAAAGGCAGTCGCGACTTTGCTGTTACAGAGTTGTTCTTTGTCTGTGTTCATCGCTTTAAATACGGCTACTTCTGCATCTAACGATTTACTGATTGCCGGAGCCATCGCTAAACCTCGACCTAAATCAACACCAAATTGTAAAGCAGCATTAAGTTCGGTGCGTGTCATTGGAAAATCTGGTAGATCTGTGAAAACAGACTCTGTAATAGCAGCCATGAGTTCGTCATAGGCATACTCATTTGCATCGCCTAGCTTACTGACTATTCCTCTATCAACATAACGCGCACTATTCAGTAAATATTCCTTGTCTGTTTTTACTGACCGTGCCACCCCCACAGGTGCCGCATCAAGTAAACCAAGGTATGCCACATGTTCTCCTCGTTCCTGTAACAACGATGCAATTAAATGAGCGAGTGTCCCTCCAGCCGACCAGCCAATTATTCTATATGGTCCTTGCTTTTGGGTTTGCAGGATATGTTGTACATATAGCTCAGCGAGTTGCTGCGCAGAATTAAAACGATAGTCTGATGAGTAATTATAAGGTGCTTGTAACCCGAGTAATTGGTAATCTGGGTGTAATTGTTCAGCCAGTTGACGATAATTATCAACACGTCCGCCGTAAGGGTGCACGGCAAAAATGATTTCATTTGCCGTCTGGCTCAATGTCACAACAGATCCTGGAAGCTGAGGTTCACTGTGTGCTTCTAGTAAAGAAACCACCCCCGCAATTGTGTCTATTTTCGCCATCTGCTGCGCTGTTATTTTGATGCCTACCTTTTTAAACTGGCCAATCACCAAAATCATTTTTAGTGAATCTCCCCCCAATTCATAAAAGTTATCATTTGTTCCTATCGTTTTAGCATCACATCCCAGATATTGAGCCCATATCTGTGCTATTTGTTGCTCTAGTTGAGTTTCAGCTAACTGCCTTTTTTCATTCTTTTGAATGCTAGGTAGCGCCCCTTTATCAATTTTGCCATTCGCTTTTAGAGGTACCTCTTCTATTGGTACGATAAAACTTGGCACCATATGCTCTGGTAGCCATTGGTGCAACAACTGAGTTAATTCAAGTTGTCGCTTGTTATTATCAGTATTCTCTCGAAGTTTGACATAGGCGACTAAACTTCCTTCTGCATTTAGCAAAGCAACAGCCACATCGACATTTGACGAACGTAATAATGTCGATTCCACCTCCTCCAATTCAACTCGAAACCCTCGTACCTTCACTTGATTATCTTTGCGTCCGATGTACACCAATTCACCGGCTTCATTCCTATACACTAAATCACCCGTTGCATAACGACGTGCCAATGATGATGTTGCAAATGGATCGGGTGTAAACACCGCTTTTGTTAATGTCGGTTGTGCTATATAACCTTGGCTAACACCTACTCCCGATAAAAAAAGTTCACCGACAATACCATCTGGAACTAAATGGCCATCCTCATCAACAACACAGGCCTGCATGCCTGCAATTGGCCTACCTATCGGGATAGGTGCTGCTTGTGCATTTGCAATTGTGTAAGTACATGCGCCAATTGTTGTTTCAGTTGGGCCATAATGATTGATGACCGTGATACCTTTACCCACAAGGTCTGAAATCGCGCGTTGCGCATCTGCCTGTATGGTTTCTCCGCCAACAAATACATGAGATAGAGAAACTAATTCTCCTTCATAATGTACTAACAAAGCTGCGAGTAGACTTGGCGTAGTTTTTAAAACATTAATACCTCGAGTATTAATGTGACTCGTAAACGCTTCACCACTTTTTATTAACTCATCACTGGTAATATCTAAGCTGCCGGCAGTGGCCAGCGACAAAAATAAACTGGTGTAGCCCAAATCTGTGGCAAAGGAAGTTAACATGACGTATTTTGCATGCTCAGTAATATAATGACGCGATAAAATACCTTGAACATAATGACTTATATTTCCATGACTCACAGCGACACCTTTGGGATTACCAGTGGTCCCTGAAGTGTAAATGATATAGGCTGTATCACTTTCTGATGGTATCATGTCATACGTATGTTCTTGTTGACGTAGCTCTCCTAAATGTACCGCTTTAATTGACCCTGTGGGGCTATTTGCCGTACTTCTGTCAGTTACAATCACACAGAGTTTAGCATCATTAGCGATGTATTCTATTCGCTGAACTGGCCACGCTTTTTCCAATGGTACAAATGCAGCTCCAACTCTAAAAGTCGCAAGTATCGTCGCCAAAAAGTATGTGCTTTTTTCAAGGCATATACCAACTTTACTTCCTTTCACGATTCCATTGGTAGTCAACAAATGAGCAATATCGTTAGCCGTGTCATTCAGCTGACGATACGTCGTACTTTGTCCATCACAAAATACCGCTTCCAAACAAGGGTGAGCCGCTATCTGCTGATTAACTGTCTCGACAAAACTAGGCAACATAGATGTTTGCCGGTCATAACCACTGCGAGTCAGTAGTACCTCCTTCTGCGCCGGTGATAGCCAGCACAGTTCAGCGACAGGCTCATCAGAGCCCACGGCCATTGCTTGTAATATTTCAGACAAAGCAGTACTTAACTGCTCAATACCGTATTGAGAGTAATAGTTACTATGGTATTCAAGCTTCACCTTAAGCACGTCGCTGTGCGATGCAATTAGAGACAAAGGAAAATTATTACCTTGCTGAGACTCTATATTTTTAACTTGCAAACCTTGTGATTTTTTACTCTCAGGTTCAGTCAATGATCTAGGATAATTTTCAAAAACAAATAAGCTATCAAATAAACCTTGCTGAGTATGTTCCTGTGATAATTTTTGTATTTTCGATAACGGATAATAACTAAATTCATCTCTGTCGATATAACCTTGTTGGAGCTGAGTAAGCAATTCACAGACGCTTGCCTTGCCATCAACAGTAACGACCGCTGGAATCGTATTAATAAACAACCCAACCATAGACTCGACTCCTTCTAAGTCCGCGGGGCGCCCAGAAACCGTCGTACCAAACGTCACCGTTTCAGTGCGGTTTGCACGGCTAAGCAAAATAGCCCACGCAGCCTGAAGTACAACATTTAACGTTGTTCTCGTTTGCTTTGCTAAATGTGTTAAAGCCTCAGTTTGTGATTGCGACAAGACCAAATACTCTCTGGCTACCTCTGGCGCTTTTTCTAACCTACGAGAAAATGGCAGGACACTCCGCTGCGATATGGAGCCTACTTGAGCTTGCCAAAATTGCTCTGCTTTTGCGTAATCTTTACTTTGTAACCATTTTATATAGTGCTTGTATGGCGTAACTCGGGGTAACTTAGGTTCTACATCACAGCTTATAGCTTGATAAATCGCCATGAGTTCAGAAAAAACAATACCGGAGCACCAACCATCAATAAGAGCATGATGCTGGGTCCAAAGTAATCGATAATGATTAACGCCTAAGTGCCATACAGTGACCCTAACGAGGGGTGGTTGCGCTAAATTAAATCCAGCAACCTTATCTTCTGAGCGCATTTGATTCATGAGTGTTTGCTGTTCAGCATCATCTAAATTGCTCAAATCTAACTCTTGCCATGGCAATATTACCTGGGGAGACACCACTTGGTTCATCGCTCCTAATTCAGATGCCATGAAACCTGTGCGAAAAATGTCGTATCTATCAATTATTGCTTGCCATGCCGCTCGTAGATGAATTAAATCGACCTCACCTTCAATGTCCATTACTAGCTGATTAGCATAAGCAGAACGCTCTAAATTACTGTGAAATAACATTCCCTCTTGCATAGGTGTTGCGGCGTAAATATCTTGTACTGTTATATCTCGCGTCCAACACTTAACTTCATCAGGCGCTAAAATTGCGAGAGGAAAATCTGATGGAGTGAATACTCCTATATCAAGCTCACAACAGTGAGCAACAATTTCTTCAAGGCTCGTAACAATCAGTTGATTCAACCGCTCTAATGCTGAACGGTCATAGTTTTTCTTGTCGTAGCTTAAAGTGAATTGCAATTGCTCAGCAAGAATTTTACCGTTGAAATTTAGCCCATGTATCAGCTTTCTCTTCGCACTTATCGCTTGCCCAGTTCCTTCTTCAACACCGAATAATGTCGAAGTATCATTAATTACCTGCTTAAACTGGCCTAAATAGTTAAATACAACTTCTGAATGAACACTTTCCGCCTCTATAAGGTGCCCTGCTTCACGTAACAAGCCAAAGCCAATTCCTTTATTTGGTATCGCTCTATATTGCTCTTTGACTGCACAAATTAATGCTTCTAAACTATCGTTCGATGCCTTTAAAGTCAGTGGGAACGTTGTTGTGAACCAACCAAGCGTACGGCTTAAATCGTAGTCACTACTCAGCTCTTCTCGACCATGACCTTCTAAATCAAGGCGCAAATTCGAATGCCCAGACCAGAGACTAAAACCACGTACTAGCGCTGCTAACAATAGTTCGTTTATTTGCGTGCGATAAGGTATATTCGCTTTTTGCAGCAATTGCTCTGTAATACTTTGACTTAATGCAAATTGTAAAGTACCCACATACTCAGCACTGATAAAAGCTTGCGCTTGCTTTGCTTCACTGTAAGTAGGCACATCATGCGTGAGACTCGAGCGCCAGTATGCAATCTCTTCATCTCTTGAGGCTGCATTAGGCCAACGATTTAAGTATTCACACCACTGCTGATATGAATTTGTTTTTAAACCCAGTGATAACTCGGTCTGCACATCGGTTAAGTTAACTTGCGTCAAGCAATGTTCAAAGTCTTCTAATAATATCCGCCACGAAACACCATCAATAATTAGATGATGGCACACAATAAAGAGCCGCTGTTGATTTGATTGACGAAACAATACCAACCGAAATAGAGGCCCAGCTGTAATATCTAAACTTTGTTGTATCTCTTGTACTAAATCTGGAATATGCGAAAAGTCATTAACGTCAATTTGGCTCAACACTTGATCAATATCGAACTCGGATAACGCACTAAACTCCCCATACCATTTTTCACCGTCTTGTTTAAAATGTAAGCGCAGCGCATCGTGCTGCGCAACTAGTGTTGCTATCACTTGCGTTAAGAACCCCATCGTCAGGGGAGTATGACATCCTAGCATCACCGCTTGGTTAAAGTGGTGTAAATCAGTCTTATCAGCAAAGAACGTCTGATGAATCGGCAACAATGGTAATTGTCCTTCACTTGCCTGTTGTGACACGTGGTGTGTTTTTGTCGTCGATAAGTGCACCGCCAATGCTTGTATTGTTTGATGTGAAAATAACTGTTTAACTGAAAAGTGTAATCCTGCTCTAGCAGCTCGTGATACTAACTGTATTGACAAAATTGAGTCTCCCCCAAGCTCAAAAAAATTACTGGTTACACTGAGTTTATCTTTTGGTAAGCCAAGTAACTGAGCATAAATCTCCGTCAATACTTCTTCTTGCGCGTTACTTGGGGCTTGATATGTCTCTTGATAAGTCAACACGTCGATTTCAGGCAATGCCTGCTTATCAATTTTTCCACTATTTGTCATTGGATATGCTTCTAATACTGCAAACCCTGCGGGGATCATATAATCTGGTAATTGCGATTTCAGGGCACGTTTTAAAGACTGTATAAGTTCGTTGCTCGACAGGCCGGCTGTTTTATTTGCAATGATATAAGCAAGTAACTTCTTTTGTCCTGCAGAAGGTGATTTAACGATTACTTCAGCAGCCGTAACACCACTATTTGCAAGTAACTTCTGTTTTATTTCCCCTAATTCAACGCGAAAGCCTTTGATACTCACCTGATCATCACTTCGTCCAAAGTACTCAAATTCGCCTTGTATATTTTGGCGAACAATATCACCAGTAAAATACCATGTTCCTAGACCAAGTGGACTTTCCACAAAGCGCTGCTGAGTGAGTTCGGGGTTATTTAAATAACCCAACGCAAGTCCTTCACCCGCAATGACTAATTCTCCAATAAAGCCTGGTGGTAATAGTTGTCCATCTGGACTCAATACATACATGTGTGTTTTATCAATAGGTTTGCCTATTGTAATGGCTTGCTGAGGACATAACTTAGCAATACTCGCGCAAACCGTAGACTCCGTGGGTCCATATGCATTGTACATCGGATAGTGCTTTGCCCATTGATTCGATAAACTTTCATCACATGCTTCCCCCCCAACCAATAATGCCTCAAAGTGATAATCGTCATGCCTAGGCAAATGACGCAAAAATGCCGGTGGGAGTAAAGTATGTGTGATTTGCTGCTGTTGAATAAATTTGGCAAGTAGCATTGGCTCAGTTTTACTTTGCTCCGTGCAAAAATACAAAGTTCCCCCATTTAACAATGCCCATTGCCACTCCATAATAAAGGCGTCAAAACTGATTGTTGCAAACTGTAATATCTTACTGCATGTACTTATTCCAAATCGCTCCCCCATGTATAACCCAAACTGTAGTGCACTGCGATGTGAGATCTCGACGCCTTTAGGGTTGCCTGTGGAACCGGAGGTATAAATGACATAACACGCCATTTGGTCGCTTTGTTCATAATTAGGAACAAACCCTTGTGTCACGTAGTGACTTAGTATCTCCCTATAACATACCTCATCAACACACAGCGATCTCACGTAAGCGCCATCACTTAACTTAAGATCAAAAGGCTCTGAAGTGACCACTAATGATACGCCTGCATCTTCAATAATATATTTAAGCCGCGTCTCTGGTAGGGTTGGTGACACTGGTAAATATGCAGCGCCCAGCTTCATTATACCCAGTATACTTGCGATCAAATACTCATCCCTTGCCATCATGACAGCAACTACGTCTCCGCTTTTGACGCCAAGTTCTTGCAAATGCAAAGCCATGCAAGTTGCAATATGTTCTAGTTGTTCATAATTTATCGTTTTACTCGGTGTCACTACAGCTGTTTCAGACGCTAAGCGTTGGGCCAAAGCACTAAAATGAAGGTGAACCTGATCACTTAGTGGGTGTATTTCACAAAGCTGTTCGGGTGCCTTTACTATCGATGCAAGCTGCACGTCACTCAACATATTTATCTGACTTAATGATTGGCTAGTATCGATGCAGGTGAGTAAAGAAGCCCATGCACATTCCATATACTCGGCAAATTGAGTAATCGTGTCTGAGTTAAAAATCTCACTATTGTAGACCCAATTGATTTGTCCGCCTTTATCATTGAGCGTCACATTTATGTCTATATCAAATTTTGCGACCACATCTTTATGCTCAACTGCTGCAAGGTGAATACCAGGCAACGATAATCTTGGCGAGTCACCATTACTGGTACTCAAGAGTATTTGAAACAACGGAGTGTACTGACCACTTCTTGACGTTACACAGTGCTCTACAACTTGTTCAAAAGGGACATCTTGGTTAGATTGTGCATCTAAATTCACCGTTTTAATATGCTCTAGGAACGCATCAATACTATCAGCGCTGATACTCGCTTTTAATACAAGCGTGTTAACGAAAAAACCAACAACATTTTGCAACTCCGATTTCATACGATTTGCTGCTGGCATACCGATGATAAATTCAGATTGGTTACTACAACGACTCATAACCAATGTAAGCACCGCATGCACTAACATAAATGGCGTCAGCCCTTGACGCTTTGCAAAGGCAAGTGCTTTTGAACTGAAGGCAGAATCAAGAGTTCGCAATAACCGCTCACCTTGGAAGTTTTTAAACTCCGGCCTAGGATTGTCTAGAGGGAGATTATGCACAGCCGGTACATCTTCTAATTGACATTGCCAAAATTTAACTTGCTGCTGTAATGCATGCTCATCCAAATGCTCTTGTTGCCACAAAGAAAAATCACCATATTGGATTTCAGGCTCAGTAACGGATACCTCCACTTGATTAACAAGCGCTTGATATTCAGCTACAAATTCTCGTGTTACTATCTCCATTGACCAGCCATCAGACGCAATATGATGCATACTAAAAAGTAATACACCATGTGCTTGACCTCCTTGCCTCGGCAAAGAGATATAACTAGCCCGAATCATAAGGTCACATCTTAAATCAAATGGCTTAGAGCATTCTTGATGGGTTAATTCCTCGACTAAATTCACTTGGTCAACCTCATTGATTTGGCTGTGATCGAGTATTTTAATCGTAAATTTAGCGTCTGCTTTCACACGCTGGACTGGGCCGATATCAGATTCGCTATAGACGGTTCTCAACACTTCGTGACGACGAATAATTTGTTCAAGTGCCGTTTCTGCAATCGCGAGATCAAAATTGCCAGTAATAGTAAAACCACCGGAAATGTTATACTCAGAACCCTGATCCGAGAGCTTATCTAAAAACCACAATCGCTTTTGAGCAAATGATAGAGGGAGCGTGTCGACCTCTTCTGGACGTCGGGCTATTTTCCGCTGTTTATTAGCCAACTTTTGCTGGCGTTTTTTCTGTGCCAACTTTTTAACTAGCTCTGCTCGTTTTCGGTTTTTCTCTGTCAATAAAGGTGTGTTGTCAATATCCATTTTTATTATACCTACTTTTGTTATTCACCGAACCTGCGTAATTACGCGATTTAGTCCTTTGTCTTATTCGTCACAAAGCTCTTGATATAGCTTTTCTATTTCTTCATCGGTCATATCTGCTAATTCAGCTTCTGCCGATGCTAACTCGTCGTCATCGAATTTAAGCTGCTCATCAATTTGATGAGCTAAATCACGAAGTACCGGCGCATTGAAAATTGCTTTTATAGACAAGTCAATGTGGAAGGTTTCGTTAATTTTGGTAACAACTTGCACGGCCAATAATGAATGCCCCCCTAGTTCGAAAAACTCAGCAGTAACACTGATTTCCTCGACATTTAAGTGCAATAATTCGGCCCAAATTCTAGCAACTTCTATTTGAGTATTATTGTCAGGTGCTATGTACTCACCAACCAATGTTGCCAAGTTTGGTTTGGGTAAGGCTTGTCTATCCACTTTGCCATTACGGTTAACTGGAATATGCGCGATGTCAGTGATGGCGTTAGGCTGCATATAAGCAGGTAATGTCCGCAAAAGTTGTGACTTTATCTGAGAAATAAGCGTACTAACCGTTTGACCATCTCGCACACACACATACGCTATGAGGATTTTACTGCCTTCTGGCGCTTCCCATACCTTCGCCACACAATCAAGCACATCTGGATGGTGTTGGATCTGTTGCTCAATTTCATTGAGCTCAACACGATAACCACGAATTTTCACCTGATTATCTTTTCGGCCAATAAATTCTAAATTGCCACGGTTGTTATAACGTACAATGTCGCCAGTTTTATATAAACGCTCTTGATGGCCCGTAAACAATGACGACTCAATAAAGCTTGCAGTGGTTAAGCTTGCATTATTTACATAACCTCTGGCTAACCCTTGACCACCAATATACAACTCACCTTCGCACCCTTGTGGCACTAAATGTCCACTCTGGTCAAGTACATAGAGATTCACATGCCCAGCTGCACGACCGATTGGAGCCACTCGATATTGGTCATCAGCATCAATTTCATAGTAACTACTCCAAACCGTTGCTTCTGTCGGCCCATATTCATTGTAAAAACGAGCCGCTTTGCTCCAGTCACTATTGAAATGCAGCTGTTGTAAATCACGTTCAACACCTTCACCACCGGTGATCACTGTGCCTAAGCAACTCGGAGCACTCGCGAATAAGTTGGCATACTGTAACAATGAACGGTACATTGTCGGCAAAATCGCTAAATGCGTAATATCATGCTCCATGAGGTAACCATAGATCGTCGAAATATCCACGACGTCACTATCCTTAACAATATGCAGCTCTCCGCCTTGGGCTATCACGCCAAAAATCCCCAACAAGCAGGAATCGAAGTAAATAGAAGACAATGATAGAAACCGCCCGGCAGGTTCACGGTAAGCCTCTAAACGACTTTGTGTTGATGCTATGATTTGCTGATGCTCAATCTGGACACCTTTTGGCTCACCACTAGATCCAGATGTGTACATAATATAAGCTAGATTCGTAATCTGTTCGTTGAGGATAGGGTTAGTTATCTCATACTGCGTCACTGCCTGATGCGTTTCTTGGGCATCAAGATAGCTTATCGCTTCTATACCTTCTTGGCTGAGTACCGATTCAAATTGCTCATGACTCAAAACCAACTTAAGTTTAGTGTTATTAATAATAAAGGCTCTACGGCCTGCTGGCTGCTCTGGATCCAATGGGGTAAATATCAAACCTGCTTTGGCAATCGCATACATTGCTATAACCATATCACTGCTGCGCTCCATACAAACCCCTACTGCACTCTGTGTTGGCAATCCTAGGTTTAATAAGTAGTGTGAAAGTTGATTCACAGCATGGTTGAGCGCTTGATAGCTATAACGAGCTTCATCGCATACCAGTGCAATAGCTTGTGGGCTCTGTTCTGCTTGATATTCCAACATATGATGGATTTGACTAAATTGTTGTGGTTTCGATAATTTTCCACAACTGCGTGCCATTAAAGCTTCGCGCTCTGCATAGTCCAATAAGCTAATATCACTTAGCTTAACGTCAGGTTTTTTAACGACCTGATCCAAAATCCGACTAAAGTAAATTGAAAACTTATTAATTGTACTTTCATCGAACAATGCAACATCATACGTCCAATTAATACTTATGTGCCCGGGCGCAAACATAACGCCTAAATTAAGGTCCGTTTTAGCAACGACCTCAGTGTCTTCCAACGGAGAAAACGCTATGCCCTCTATTTGTTTCACTTCTTGACCAAGGTTATTCATATTTAACACTATTTGGACCAAGGGTGTGTGACTGGCAGTACGCAGCACTTTGCATTGATCAACAAGTTGCTCAAAAGGGACATCTTGGTGCGCGTGAGCGTTCAAGTTCACCTCTCGCACATGACTTAGAAAATCATCAAAACAGCGATGTTGAACCTGCGTACGCAATATTAGCGTATTAACAAATAAACCAATCAACGACTCTGTTTTTACATCAGTGCGATTTGCAATAGGACATCCAATAACAATGTCTTGCTGATTGCTCAGCTTACTCACTAACAATGCCAAAGACGCATGAAGTAACATGTACATAGATACTTCATGTTGTTGTGCAACATTTTGTAATTTTAACACCAACTCTGAGGGCAGCTTTGAGGTAAACACAGCACCTAACTGCTTGCGATTTTCTGGACGCGCTCTATCCAGTGGCAAGCTGTGAATACTCGGTACATCTTGCAATTGAGACCGCCAAAACGCCAGCTGTTCTGATAAATAGTTATCGTTCAAACGTTGCCGTTGATGGTATGCAAAATCGCTATATTGAATTGTCAGCGCAGGTAATTCAGGCGTTCCGCCAATTTTAAACGAATCATAACATTGAACAAACTCACGCATGAGAATCCCCAATGACCAAGCATCAGCTGCGATATGATGGAGATTAAAGAGCAATATACCATCGTGCGGGGCGACATTAATAAAATGAATATTAAATGGAGGCCGTTCATCCAACTTAAATATAGCTTGGTAAAAATCATTCAGTTGTCTATTAATACTTGCCTGTTTCTCATCCCCTTCAAAGCAGCTGAGGTCTGAAATGCCAATGTCTATTTGAAAATCACGACACACCTCTTGATACGCATTTTGACCATCGAACTTATATCGCGTCTGTAAGATATTATGACGCTGAACCAAATAATTGAGCACTTGAGTAGCAACTTCTAAGTCAAACGCACCTTTAACCTTAAACGCCAACGGCATATTATATTGATTACTCGGACTAACCTGTTCCACGAACCATAATCGCTGCTGCGCATAACTTAACGGGATCACTTCACCTTTTGACACTTGGGTGTATTCATGTGAAAGTGACTCAACGTGGGCTTCAATATAGCGCGCCAACTGCTGAATGTTGTTATTTTCAAATACCGCTTTTAGCGCTATTGTTCGCCCAAATACAGCATCTATTTGGCTCACTAAACGGGTTGCTAATAATGAATGCCCTCCCAACGAAAAGAAGTTATCCGTCGTACTGATCTCTACAACGTTCAGTAGCTCCTGCCAAATAACGAGTAATTTTTCTTCAATAACGTTACTTGGCACAGCATGACTAGCGCCACTTTGATAACTTGGTTCAGGCAATGCGCTATGCTGTAATTTGCCATTAACTGATAATGGCCATTTTGTCACCGTCACAAAATATGCTGGGACCATATATTCTGGTAAGGTATCAATTAAATTTAATTTTATTTCATCGATGCGTTGCGTACTCAATACGTGGTCACCAATATTTAAATACGCAACCAACTGAATGTGCCCTTGTTGGTCGTGTTTCGCTAACACTATTGCGTCCATTACATCCGGCGCTTGGCGTAGCGCTTGTGAAATTTCGTTCACTTCAATCCGATAACCTCGGATTTTTACCTGGTTATCTTTCCGACCAAGGTAAGTCATGCTGCCGTCAACCGAGTGCTTTCCTAAGTCACCGGTGCGATAAGCCTGTTCGCCTAAATAACGCGTAAATACAGTGGCACTGTGCTCTGGACGATTTAAGTACCCTGCAGCTACGTTTTCACCCACAACAAGCAGCTCTCCCACCGCACCTACAGGAACAGGCTGATTTTGTTTATCAACTAAGAAAACTCGGTTATTTGTGATAGCTGTACCGAGCGAAATTCTGCCATTGGCGACATCGTCACGCACATTACTATAGAGCACATCAGACATGACTTCCGTTGAACCATATAGATTATAAAAATCAACATTAGTCAGCCATTGTGTAGACTCCAATGCAAGATCGAGCGTCAAAGCTTCGCCACTGATAAACCAATATCTCAGGTTTGATAATACGGATTTATACTTTGATGACGCATTAACTAAACTGTGTAAATGAGAAGGGGTCGTCACAATACGAGAAATATTGAACTGTCCAATTGCATTAACAAATAAGTTTGCATCTTTGACCTGCTCACGCCTTAGCAAAACAACAGGGCGCATTGCAGCCAACGCGGTATAAAACTCCCACATGCCACGAATAAATGCCATCGAAGTCATCATGACTGACACTTCATCCACCGACATAGGAAAGCGTGTCAGCATCCAATGTACCCGATTTACAGCGGATCTATGTGTACCGCGTACACCCTTAGGTTTGCCTGTCGAGCCTGATGTATAAATAATATGAGCGATATCATCACCCGTTATGTTTATATTTGGGTTATCGCTGCAACTGTCATTCAATCGCCGAGTATGAGATGGATCTGCCAGATTAAATTTTGATTGGCTAAAACATGACGAAAGCAAGCTACCATCATGTAGTAACAGGACAATATTTGCATCTTCAGCCTGCAACTGTAGCCGTGCAATAGGAAGCTCAGTAGACATTGGCACCAAAGTTGCCCCTGCTTTAAGAGTAGCTAACATGGCGACTATCCGTAATGCACTGCGTTGACAATAAATACCTATCGTTTGTCCTTTTGACACTGACTTCTCATTAATAAGGTAATATGCCAGAATGTTTGCTTTTTTATTCAGTTGCTCAAAACTCACGCGTTGCTCACTTGTGATAAGCTCAGGTAACCTTGTATGCTGAGTCAACCCTTGTTCAAACAACGCATGAATGGTATTTGTTGGCATTGCTTCTTTTTGAATAACACGGCACACATCTGCCGCTTGTGACCAGTTAAATTGGGCAATAGTCAATTCTGGTTGGGCCGCAACTTGCAAAAGCAATGCATGAAACTCTTGAGCCAATGACTTAATTGTATCGTCACTAAATAGCGCCGCGTTGTAGGCAAATACATACTTAAGCCCAGATGTTGACTCTCTTAAATACAAAGTAATATCATATTTACTGTCTAATTCATGTTGCTCACCAAACCCACTGACCCTGAGCTCTGATTGTGAGCTTGGTACACTCTCGTTATTCCCCATGTTAATAAACAGCTGAAAAACGGGTGCATGGGTTAATGATCTATCTGGGTTTAAATGCTCAACTAATAATTCAAATGGCACGTCGCTATGAGTATGAATATCCATATGAGTGCATTTCATACGTTGCAGCAGTTCAATAAAGCGTTCAGAACCATCATACTGCGTGCGAATAACCAATGTATTTAAAAATAACCCTATTAAATTGTGACATGATTTATGATTGCGGTTCACCGCCGGCATCCCCATAACCACATCTTGCTCATTACTAAAGCGCCCCACAGTCACTGCAAATGCAGTTTGCAACAACATAAATACCGTACAGCTTTGCTGATGAGCTATTTTTTTTAACTGCTCGAATTGCGATAATACTAAAGTGCCATCAACCCGCGCACCACTAAACTCCCCTTGCTCTCGGCCTTGATCTAAAGGAATGCTATGCAATGGTGGAGCGCCATCTAAATGCGCTAACCAAAAATCCAGTCCATTTTCAAGCTTATCTCCTTTTAAGTAATTTCTTTGCCAATTTGCATAGTCAATATATTGAACAGGTAAGGGGGCAATGTTTGGTGTATAAGAACCACTAATCGCATCATAGTACGTAATCAAGTCTTGTAACAAAATAGAAAGAGACCAGCCATCAGATGCAATGTGATGAACAACCAAAGATAAGACATGATCATTTGATTCTAGCTGTATTAACTGGGCTCTAAGCATAGAATCTTGAGTTAAATTAAATGGCTGCTTTGCTTGTTTTGCAACTTGAATGTTTGCCATGTTGATCTTTTCTTGTTCACTGCCGGTGATCTTTACCACTGGTAATATGACTGAAGACTCCGACAATACAATTTGTTGTGGTTTTCCTGCAGAGTCCTGCCGATAAACGGACCGCAATACTTCATGTCGAGCAAGTACGGCATCAAGGGATTGTTTCAGTACTGCAATATCTAAATCACCGCGTATACGCACGGCCATTGGCATATTAAATTGAGAACTTTGCTGGGCAACTAACTGCTCAATGAACCAAAGCCTCTGCTGGGCGTATGATAACGCGAACGCTTTTATATTGCGTTCTACTGGGATGATCTGCATATTGCCATCGGCTGGGGTTGTTTGCGTAATATAAGTTGCTAAACGGCGAATGCTGGCATGCTCAAATAGCTGCTTAATCCCTAATTGCTGACTAAAGCGGACATTCACTTCACTCATGATTTTA
>NZ_JAGJEF010000064.1:0-31341 GCF_018100875.1 Pseudoalteromonas sp. MMG012 | reverse complement strand
TGTAGTAAATAAATATCTCAATATGTGTCACTGCAATAAACCCCATCATCGATGGGCCCTCTTTACTTAAGCTGCGCGTGAATGTAACGGATAACAACTAAGTGAAAATGGTTATCATTGTTATTTTTATCGTTGTTGTATTTTGGTGTTTTGGGTATAATTTAAACTGTTTCCATTAAGAGTACTTACAATTATCAATAATGACTTGGAGTAAGGCGTGATTTTAAGCTTATTTGTTATCTTGGTCATAACGTCAGTTATTTTGCTCTATTGCAGTAATAAGCATCAATATTTACTTATAAAACCATTGCCAACTCATTATAAGGGGCTCAGCTTGTGTTGCAGTATGGCTGCTTTGTATGTGGTGAACTTACAATTGAGTGGTGTTGCAGCAGCGATGACTTGGCTGGTGGTAACGATGTTATGTCTGATAATACTACCCAGTACTATTTTTTTGTGAAGGTAAAGAATGAACGATAGGCAAAAAGGAAAAATTCAGCCTCAGTGGTTATGGAAAACTCTGATTTCTTTGGTTTTAGGTTTAACGCTGAGTTTTGGTTTAGTTGGCTTATTCGCATGGTTTGGACCAGATAGCTTAAACAGTAAATTATCTGGCGAGCGTCTACTTTGGAAGACACAAATACATATGTGGATGGTCCCTCCAATATGGATGATTATTGTAACTGTTGGATATTTGTTTAAAACAGCCAAAGAAGCAGCAATGAGCTTACTTATTGGCAATGTATGTGTATTTGGTTGCTTGATATTCTTCAAGGATTTATTATGAAAATCCGTCCCGATATCATCAAAACATATCAAGTTTTACACACTTGGACAGGGATTTGTGCAGGATTGTTGTTGTTTATTGGTTTTTTTGCTGGTTCATTAACCATGTTTAGAGGTGCAATTGATCAATGGGCAACACCGCCAAGCTATCAGTTACCACAAGTGCGCAGCAGTCAATATGATATTCTAATCCAAAAAGTATTGACGGATTACCCCAAAGCTGCGGATTCAATTAGCTTACATTTTTCAGAAGCCCATTCACCGATAACTTGGTATGAGTCAGGCAATGGTCGAGGGATATCTTTAGGCGATCAAGTTTACCATGCAACGCTTGATGAACTGGGGGAATTGGTTGCAGAGTTGCGCCATGTCAACGAATTGTCAATGCTTGTTGATTACTTGCACCGAACCGCTGGGATAATGGGTGAAATAGGGCATGATCAAGCCGGTGTATATGTTTTAGGTGTTGCCTCTTTTTTATATTTTATTGCGTTAATCTCCGGAGTAATCTTTTTATTACCCACACTAACAAAGAGTTTTTTTGCGCTGCGTAATAACAAATCAAAAGCGCGGTTTTGGTTAGATACTCATAACTTAATTGGTGTTAGCAGTTTACCATTTCATATCATTATCTCCTTCACAGTATTTGTATTTGCCTTTCATGATTTAATTTATGGAGGAGTCGCTCAAATTTATGGTGATAAGCCTTTATTTAAGAGCAAAGCGAGATCTGAAGCCGTTTATAAAGTTGAGAACTTACCAAAGTTAGTCGAGTTACAGGACGTCATCAATAAATATGCGCCGGAGTATGTAATTACGCAAATTGATTTTAGTGGTTTATCTGAATCAGGTCCTAATGCCGCAATTAAAATAAAAAGTACAGAGAAACTGATGCGAGGCCCTGTTACCGATTTTCTGTATATGCAACCTTATACATTTGAGATCCCAACGAGCAGCGTACGTGGAGGAGATCAAGGTGTATGGAGTGATCTCGTCTCTAGTTTCTTCGGTTTACACTTCGGAAGCTTTGGTGGTGACTTCGGCCGTTGGGTTTATTTCTTTATGGGGCTATTAGGGGCGGTATTATTCTACTCTGGAAACTTATTATGGCTAGAAAAGCGCAGAAATAAACAGGTACCAGAGCAAGCGAAATCAAGTAATGTACTGGCAAGCCTAACCGTTGGTATTAGTATTGGGTGTATCGCTGGTATCGCGAGTTCATTTGCCGCAACAAAGTGGATCGGGCTATTCAATGTCAATATAAGCATTGTTTATCTGTATCTGTATCTGTATTATTGCGTGTTTTTTGTAATTCTAGCAATGAGCTTTATGTCTGGCGCTGCTCGTACTGCGATTGCTGGTATGCGTTTTATAGCCGTGCTCTGTTTTAGTATTCCACTCACTTCTATTTTAGCGACTATATTTCCGATTGATCCTATTTGGGCGGCATATAATGTCACAACCATCAGCGTTGAAGTCGCAGCCTGTGTTTTTGGTTCTGCTTTTGTCATCATGAGTCAAAAGGTAATGAAACGCGCGTATAGCAGTGAGGCCAATAGTGTTTGGCATATATCAAAAGGTAAGTCAGCGATAGCAAGGTTATCAAAAACGCCCATTAACGAATCGTAAGGGTAGGTATATCTACTTACCCTAAGCACGGAATGTAAAACAAAAAATGAGACTATTTTAAAGATATATTAAATGGAAGCTTATGGATGCTCATTTGAAAAAATCATCATTTTTTGCAAGCATGGCTTCCATGTCTTCAATCAAATCTTGAGCTGCCTGAGGGTCTAGCTCAGCATCGCTTTGAATTGTTGTGGAGATCTTATTATTTTCGAAAGACCATTCGCCTAAATCAATAAGTTGGCAACGCTTGCAACAAAAGGGGCGATATTGACTTTGCTCAGACCAAACAACATCTGTTGTACAGGTTGGGCAATTTACTACTGTGGGCATATAATTAACCTCGTCGTTAACTCAGCCCACAGTGTAATAAACAACGAGTCTAGAAGCTAGTCACTCGGTTTATTTCTAACAGTGATGTAACTCCTGAGGCTGCTTTTTTGAGGCCTGATTTGCGTAAATTAGCAAACCCTAACTGCTCAGCCATTTGTGCAATTTTAATCGAGTTACCGCCCTCCATTATCACCTGTGCTATCTCGGGGGTAATTTTAACTACTTCATAGATACCTACACGTCCTTTATATCCATCAGTACAATGTTCACAGCCCTGCGGTGAGAATAGGGTGATATCTTGTATTTGCTCCGAGGTAAATCCTTGTTTAAGCAGTTCCTCTTCAGGCAGTGTCTCAGCTTGTTTACACTTAGGGCATAAACGACGAGCAAGACGCTGTGCAATAATTAAGCTTATTGAGCTGGCTACATTATAGGCAGGTACGCCCATGTTGAGTAATCGTGTTAATGTCTCTGGGGCAGAATTGGTATGCAGAGTACTTAAAACCAAGTGCCCAGTTTGAGCCGCTTTAATCGAGATCTCAGCAGTTTCCAAGTCTCGTATTTCGCCAACCATAACGACATCGGGATCTTGTCGTAAGAATGCCTTTAATGCGTTGGCAAAAGTCATATCTGCACGAGGGTTAATTTGTACTTGGTTAATCCCCTCAAGATTGATCTCAACAGGATCCTCCGCGGTACTGATGTTACGCTGTGGTTTGTTGAGAATATTTAAACCTGTATACAGAGAAACTGTTTTACCAGAACCAGTCGGTCCTGTGACTAATATCATACCTTGAGGTTGCTCAAGCGCATCCATGAATAGGGATTCTTGTTCAGCTTCATATCCTAAAACATCAATGCCTAACATCGCACTTGATGAATCGAGTATACGCATTACAATTTTTTCACCCCATAATGTAGGTAGGGTGCTGACACGAAAGTCGATACTTTTACGTTCTGATATTTTTAACTTAATACGGCCATCTTGGGGTTTTCGTTTTTCAGCGATATCTAAGCGAGCCATGACTTTGATTCGAGCTGATAAGCGAGTGGATAAGCTTGTTGGTGGACTCGCCATTTCATGCAATAAGCCATCAATGCGAAAACGCACTCGATATTTATGTTCATAAGGCTCAAAGTGCAAATCGGACGCCCCTTTTTTAATAGCATCCATGAGTATTTTATTAATATATACAATGATTGGGGCATCATCTTTATCACCCTCATCATTTTGCTGCTGTGCGCTTTGCGTGTCTTCAACATCTAAGTCTGCGAACTCTTTGTATTCTTCATCGCTGAGTGAGAGACCACCTGTGGAGTCGAAAAGTAGGTCAATTTTTTGTTCGAGTTGTTTGTAGTCAACGACAACGGCTTCGCATTGTAGACCCGTGCTAAATTCGAAGTTCTCAAATGCCCCATAATCGGTAGGGTCTGATGTCGCTATATAGAGTTTTCTCCCCTTTTTAACTAAAGGAAGTAAGTGGTGTTGCTTAATGAGTTTTTCTTTTACTAATTCAGTTGGTAACTGTTCAACATCAAAGTCGGTTAAATCAAATAAAGGAACTCGAAATAAGTCAAGGCATTGTTCTGCTAACTCTTTACCATTCATACCTGTGCACAAACAGATTAACTCCGCGGTTGATTGTGCTTCTGCTTGTTTTAGCTTGAGCTGCTCCGGTGTGACTTTACCCAACGTAATAAATTTACGTAGTAGTGGTGAGTGATGCTCCATAATGCCTCTAATGCTTACCTATACTGAACTCAGTTTAGCAAAAATATCAATAACTAAACTCTTTCTATGGTTAAATATCTTAAATTAGCGTGCCGCTTTGTCGCACTAATTTAGGTTAATTGCGCTTTGATTATCAATTCTTGATGTAGTGTATTTAGGTTATCGTACATTTTCTCTAATGAACCATTGTTATCTAAAATTGTGTCTGCTTTTTGCCGCTTCTCGTGCCGAGACATTTGTGAAGCAATTATACGTTTAACGTGTTCATTCTCAACATTATCTCTTTGAGAAGTTCTTGCTATTTGGGTTTCTTCGCTGACATCAACCAGCAATGTATGATTACACAATTGCTCGAGTTTGTTTTCGAACAGTAAAGGTGCAGCCAAGACAACATAGGTCGATTTGGCTTGCGCCAGCTGTGTGAGTGTGGCCTGGCGAATGATAGGGTGCAGTAAATCGTTTAGCCAACTTTTATGGCCATCATTGGTGAAGATAATGTGGCGTAACTTGGCTCTGTTTAAACTGCCGTCATCTTGTAAAATGTCTTTACCAAATTTATCAACAATTGTATTTAGCCCAAAGGTACCGGGTGCAACGACTTCGCGTGCAATGATATCGGCGTCGACGATACAAATGCCTTTTTCAGCCAGCGCATCACTGACAGCTGTTTTGCCCGCTCCAATTCCTCCTGTGAGGCCTAAAACCCAATTTGCCATAGCGTATTAATACCCAATTAAATTGAAATACCAACTTTGTATTTGTTGCCCATATAAGAGCATAAGCCAACCGGCTATTGCCAAATAAGGACCGAATGGTATAGGCGTGCTTTTATCTTTCCCCTGTATTGCAAGCTGAGCACTTCCTATGATTGCACCAACAAGACTAGACAACAATACAATGGTTAAAATTGCTTGCCAACCAAGCAAGGCGCCGAAAATAGCGAGTAATTTGAAGTCGCCAAACCCCATACCTTCTTTACCTGTGAGTAACTTAAATAGCCAGTACACACTCCATAAACTGAGATAGCCTACTGCAGCGCCAATAATTGCCTGTGCAGGTAAAATCGTTAAATCAAAAATACTGGCTAATAATGCGAGCCATAATAATGGTAATGTAATTTGATCTGGTAATAGCATATGGTCGATATCAATAAATATCAGTGCCACTAACGCCCATGTAACGACTAAATACAGCATCATTGTTTGAGTCGGGCCAAAAGAATATGCAACGAGCAAAGAAGCTAAAGTGGTGCCCATTTCAATTAATGGATATCTTACAGAAATACTGGCGTTACATTCGAAGCATCGGCCTTTTAATAATAGCCAACTCAGGACTGGAATATTGTGCCGCGCTTTGATCGCACTGTTACAGTTTGGACAGCTAGAGTGAGGGGTAGCAAGATTAAATGTAGCATTATCATTTTTCGGGTTGTCGCTCGCAAGTTGATCGGCAAGTAAAACACGGCACTCGCTCTGCCATGACTTATTCAACATAATGGGAATACGGTAGATGACAACGTTTAAAAAACTGCCAATACAAAGGCTAACGAGGCCGATAGTGAGAAGGAAAAACCATGGTTGAGTTTGTAGTACCTGTATTACTTCTTGCATTTTTATACTTATTAGAATGAGTTGTGAACGGTAGAAAATGTGTGTTCTAGCGCTTCGAGTTAAATGACAGAGCCTAATTGGAAAATAGGTAGATACATTGCAATAATTAGCCCACCGACCAAAACACCCAAAACAGCCATTATAAGTGGTTCAAGTAAACTGGATAGTCCGTCTACGAGATCATCAACTTCTTGTTCATATATATTAGCGACTTTTGCAAGCATACTATCTAGTGCGCCAGACTCTTCACCGATGGAAACCATCTGTATGACCATGTCAGGGAACACTTTTGAGTTTCGCATGGCCCAGTTCATTTGGTTACCAGAACTAACTTCGGCTTTAATGTCTAAAATGGCATCTCGGTAAATAACGTTACCAGACGCACCAGCTGCTGAATCTAATGCATCAACTAAAGGGACACCTGCAGCAAAAGTGGTTGATAGCGTTCTTGCATAACGTGCTACTGCTGCTTTTTGTAAAATCATGCCAACAACCGGGAGCTTGAGCATTATTCGGTCGTTTAAGTTACGGGTGGCTTTAGAGCGAAGGAGCGCTTCTTTATAGCTATATCCGCCACCTGCAATAATAATTAACGCTACCCACCAGTACTTCTGTAAAAACTCAGAGATATGAATAACCATTTTTGTGAATGCGGGAAGTTCAGCACCAAAGCCATTAAAAATATCTTGAAATTGGGGAACAACAAAAATCAGGAGAATAGAGGTAACAATAATAGCAACCATCACCACGGCAATAGGGTAAAAAAGCGCTTTTTTAATCTTTGACTTGAGTGCTTCCGCTTTTTCTTTATAAAGTGCGACGCGATCAAAAATTTGGTCAAGAGCGCCTGATTGTTCACCCGAGGCGACTAAGTCACAATATAAATCATCAAAGTATCGTGGGTAAGCTCGTAATGACTTTGAAAACGGGTGGCCCGCTTTTACTTCATCAGCAATGCTGCTAATAAGCTTACTTAAGGATTTGTTTTTAACACCCGATGAGATCATTTCTAAAGATTGAATTAAGGGCACACCCGCCAAAAGCATGGTCGCAATTTGGCGCGTTGTCACAGAAATATCTTTGGCAGTGATCTTTTGTTTGCTATTAAAACCAAATAGCGCTTTGGGTTTTCTTTTAACTCTGGATGGAGTAATACCTTGTTTACGCAGCTGTGCTTTAACGAGTGCGATGCTGGCACCAGCCATTTCACCTTCTAAGCGCTTTCCTCGAGAACTTACACCTACCCAAAGGAATGTATCAAGCGTATTTTTATTATCAGTCACAAGCGTCCATCTATCGTATATAGAGGAAAGGGAGAATGTATCTCCCTTTCAGTTTATATCGAATTTAACCTAAATTTAGCCATCTGATGCAGCAACAGTACAGCTGCTTGGCAACCAAGATGTTTTCGCTGTTCCAGTGGCTGCGCCAGTACATGTCCACTCAGTAATTGTAAACCCAGCGGTAAAGTTAGCAGCAGTGGCAGCATTGTCACCATTTTGTGGCGTAAGGACAATTGTTAAACCAAGCAGGTCATCAGCAGCAGTGGCAGTAATGGCGCCTGTAGTTGTAATTGCGACAGCTGAAACATATTTGGTGGCTTTAAAGTCTGCAGAGCAGTCAGCTGGGCTCGCGCCTACTTGTGCTTTTTCAGATGCACATGTTTTAACCGTACTTGCGGCAAGCATAACTTCCGTTGCTTTTGCTCTATTAGTGTAATCACTGTATTGAGGTAATGCAACTGCGGCTAAAATACCAATGATTGCAATTACAATCATTAATTCAATAAGGGTAAAACCACCCTGGTGTTGTTTAGTCATGATGTGTCTCCTAAAGGATGTATATCTAACTTTAATTACAAAGTTAGGTGATTATTAAAATTATTGCAATAGCTGGCAACCTCGCGAAACCCTTTCGGCTTTGCGATACTTTGACTCATATTCCTTTATTAACTCTGTTGCTTTTGTTAACAAAGTTTAGAATATTGAGTCAATTTATCCAAATGAACCTATGATATTTATCAATGATTTATTTGGGTTTCCTAGTTTAACTCTGTTATCACCGCAACACATTGTATCTATATTATCGGTCATTACTGGCTAATACTTTAATAACAATTACTGATAGTAACAAGAAAAATTAATGATATTTTAGCCTGTAACTAAGCAAAAAGCTGAAACTAACCATACTTTATCATCAATTTAACCATTATTGATAAATTTTTTGTTACATTCTGGTTCTTTGTTCGTATTAAAGTTTTTTTTCACTTACCTGTCAATTGATTAGGTGGCTATTTTTGACTTGATCACCCTCTTATTGATCTCGATTAAGTATCGAAACGCATGGAAAGGTCGATACTTTGTAAGTTTTTTGTAAGTGCACCGCTAGAAATAAAGTCCACACCAGCTTGCGCATAAGTAGTAAGGGTCTCGATTGTCATATTACCAGAGACTTCTAATTTGGCTTTCCCTTGAGTGAGTGCGACAGCATTTTGAATATCAGGCACGCTGAAGTTATCAAGCATAATAATATCTGCACCTGCTTCCAGCGCTTGCTTTAACTCATCTAAGTTTTCGACCTCAACTTCTACCGCTTTGTCTGCATGATTCGCTTTGGCTTGAGTAACAGCTGCATTTATCCCACCACATGCAGCGATGTGGTTTTCTTTGATTAAAAAAGCGTCAAATAAACCTATTCTATGGTTTTTACCACCGCCACAGGTGACCGCATATTTTTGCAATGCACGTAGGCCTGGGATTGTTTTTCGCGTATCAAGTAGTTGTGTATTACTGCCTTTAAGTACAGCAACGTACTGTGCGGTTGTGGTTGCTGTCCCACTGAGTGACTGGACAAAGTTTAAAGCGGTACGCTCAGCAGTTAATATTGCGCGGGCCGACCCTTTAGCTGTAAATAATTTAGTGTTTGCAGTCACTTTCTCACCATCTTTGACTAATACATTCACTACAACACTCGGGTCAACCTGTTTGAATACTTCTAAAATTAAGTCTGCGCCACAAAATATGCAATCTTCACGCGTAATAACAAAAGCATTTGCTTGTTGTGCTTCAGGGATCAATTGTGCGGTAATATCACCATCACTGGCTGTTTGAAAATTTAAGTCTTCATTTAATGCTTGGGTCACCAATGAAGTAATGAGTTCAGATGTGATGAGTTGGCTTTGCATAGTACCGTCACTTATATGTTTATATTTAAGAGAATTCAGTAAATTTTACTGCGTAGCGGACTATTACACAATCAAGGTAGTGAATTTAAATAAAGCTTGTTATGGTAAAAATAGATTAAATGATTAAATAAGTGAATGACATGACTCAACGAGATTGGTCGAATTTGGCATCTCCTCGTCCTTGTACATTTTTTGATGACAGACCAGATAGTGAAGAGATATCATTGTTGGTGATTCATAATATTTCCCTACCAGCGGGGCAATTTGGTACGCCTTATGTTGATAGTTTATTTACTGGGCAGTTAAATTGTGATGCACATCCGAGCTTTTCTGATTTACGAGGATTAAAAGTGTCGGCACATTGCTTTATCCGTAGAGATGGCTCCGTATTGCAATATGTCCCATTTGGTAAACGGGCTTGGCATGCTGGGGTCTCAGAGTTTGCTGGACGAGCAAGATGCAACGACTTTAGTATAGGTATAGAGCTTGAGGGAACAGATTGCATAGAGTATTCCACTGAGCAATATGCTAGTTTAGCTGCATTGACCCGAGAAATTAGGCACTATTATCCTGCTATTTCACTGGATAGAATTGTGGGGCATTGTGATATAGCACCGGGAAGAAAAACAGACCCTGGCGCTATATTTAAGTGGCAAAAACTTTTAGATTTAATTACATAGAAAGAGACAGGTTATGATCTTAATCTCTATTATTCTTGCTTTGGCATTAGAGCGATTAGGTGCACGTAGTTTACATTGGCAAATAGATTATTATTTGACGCGTTATTTGAAGTCAGGCTACGACAATAAGACTATCAGTAAACTGTTAAACAAAGATATGGGGTTCATATCTTACTTACTGCTTCCCGTGCTTTTGATTGCTGCGGTATATCAAATTTCAGATTTCATAGTTTGGCAGTTCACTATAAATACAGTTTTGCTCCTTATATGTTTTGGGTGTGCCGTGCCGAGGAAAAAGTATAAAGGCTATCTGAATGCCTTAACGCGCGGAGACAAAGAAGCCGCTACACTTTATGCGTTGCAAATGGGCCAAATTAGGACTGAGTGTGAGCAAGACGGGGAGTGGTTCGGGCAAACGCTAGCATGGATAAACTTCCGTTATTATTGTGCTGTGATGTTTTGGTTTGTGCTATTAGGCATACCCGGCGCTGTGTTATACGCATCAATTCGTTCAGCGTTTGATATTGCGAGTGAGCAATCACAAACATCACCTTATGCACGCCACCAAGTACGATTAAATGCATTATTGTTTATATTAAACTGGCTACCCGCACGACTTACGAGTTTTGGTTACTTGATTATTGGTAACTTCTCTAAAGGAACACACCATTTTATTAAGTATGCACTGGACTTTTCAACATCAAACCGCAAACTTGTAACGACAACAGCGTTAGCAGCAGAGCAAATAGAGCAGCACTATGTTGGATGTACTTATGAGGCAACATGCATGATGCGATTAGTGAAACGTAATGTATTGCTGTTTTTAGCACTTGTTGCATCTTTAACTCTATTTGGGTTGTTAGCTTAGCTTAGCGTGATATACGGGCCCTGATTAATGCAGAAGCCCGTCTAACCACTGTTTTTTGCGTTCTAACATGGCTTTGACAAGCCGCGGCTCAACATCAAGTTGACGTATTGCTTCATCACTAATATCGATTAAGTCACACACACCGGTTACAGACCAAAGTGCCTCTTCTAGATCCTTAGCTTTGTGTAATGCGTAGTGACTGACGTATCGTAATTCATTTGCCAAGTAATCGGTATCAGGACGACCGGTTTTTGAAATATGCAAATGGAATACAAATAGTATGTCTTTCTTAATCGCTTTTTTCAAAAATAAGTAAAGCGGCTCTATTGGTTCATCAAAAGCAATACATTGACTTTTTATCGCATCGGATAGGTGTTCTTTGGTACTGTCGAAACGAACAAATACAGTATATTTTAAAGGCTTATCTTGGCGGCTAATATGACGGAATGCCTCGTTTAAATGCTCTTCAATGAAGTTCTCGGGGAACAGATTGGTGGCATCTAAGTGCTCAACGCCCCCTTTATGATAGGCCATTAATAATTTGTGCAGATTTGTTGGGTATAGGCCAAGGCCGATAGCACCAATATTAAATAGTGCCGATTCTTTATGAATATATAGTGGAAATTGGCATACACTTTTTGTGACCATGTTTCTGAGTGCAGTAGATAACCCCGGGATTTTTGGTGTTTCTTCACATGCGTGCAGCTTAGTTTTGTTCATATCGATAAGCTGTTTAAAAAACTCCATTCCGACATGAGGTAAATCTGTTAACCTGCTGACCTTGAGATTGATAATGGTTTTAGATTTACTGACAGCCATAACTTCATATCTAAGGTTATTCAGTTGATGTTGTTTGGTTATTTTTTGCAAGTCGGGCAGTTCTAAATGAACAATATCACCTTTTTTAACGGTCGAAGGTGATGGTGTCTCGAGTTGTAACCCCATCACTGAAAAGTCTCGGGTATTACCAGAGTCAGCGTGTTCAGAATCAACGTGCATGGTGACGGCTGTTTTGTATAAATAGCGCTTATGAGAGCGTAAGTTTACGTATTCTAACGCAACAACTTCGAGTGATGGCGGGTTTGTGGCTTTACCATGGCCAAATGCTTTTAGCTTATTTACTGAGTTACTATCAAATTGATGGGCTTGATAAGCATTTAATTGCTGTTTACTTGAAATATCAGTTAGTAGCATCAAGAATTTTACGTCTTGGATAATACCTTGCACTCGAGGCGTCGGTCTTTTGTTGAGCTTTTCGACATTCTTTCCTGCGCTAAGAGGTAAAGATAGAGGAATAAAGGCATCTTCGTGATGGCTAGGCATGAGCTGAACTTTATAGGTACGCCAGCTCTCTTTTTGGCTACCAAAGCCAAGAAACAAGGCTTTGAGTTCTGGATGTTCGTCAAGTTCATATCCAAAGGCTGAATAGTAGTATATTTTGCCACCATTGGAGTGTGTGAAAGTATACACCGTCGCTTCTTTGACTGCGTTTGGAAATGCAAGTATTCGCGCTAACCTACTTTGACTAAAAATACTATATAAGCATGAAATTTTACGTTCGTCTTCAAAGTAGTAGTTTATGTATGCGTTATTTTCATTTGTTAGCGCAATGGTCGGAAGTAAATGTTTGCCTTTCTTTGCGAAGTATATGAATAATGAGCTCACCCTAGGTAAATAAAATTGTTCATATCCTTTACATACAACCGCATCCATTGTGTTATCGAGGTTTATTTTATAGCGGCGCTTATTTCCATGTATAAAGCTCTGTAAAAATTCATCAAATCCAGAGTTATTTTCAATAAAGGTCCGTTTTAGACGTATGTGTTGGTAGTCCCTCGAAACAGGCTCAACAGCAACAACTTCATATTGAACCCCTCCTTTTAATCCCAACTCAAAGTCTTGTTCTAAGCCAACCAATCTAATACCAATGAGTTGCTCTGGTACAAGAGAGTAATTTGGAGAAAGCTTTATCTTTGCACCACTGAGGGAAATGTCAGATGTAGTGGCCGATACAGTGCCTTCTTTACCTAAGTCAACGGTAATTTTAATCGAGTAATTCATTCGCTCTTCACAGCGGCTTTCATAGGAAGCAAAGCGTATAAGCTTTGTTCCATTGGCTAGCTGCTTTTCAGATTGTGAAGATGCCCCTTGCTCATCTAGGTTTTTTTGCATCACCTTGTAATTATTTTCAGTGTGCATTACTGCTTCGTATACAGCTAAAGTATATTTTCCATGTCTTGCTAATTCTTCCTCAAATACATCAATAGCAACATTGTCCATAAAGTGCTGCTTACCATCATGTTCGTAAGGTTTAACTTCACCAGCGACTTGGCCTCGTAAGTCAATAAATCGGGCTACTGGCTGAGAGAGTCGAGACATCTCCATTTTTAATAAGAATTGATCTGGTTTTGACAGCGAAGAAGTCGTTTGTGCAAAAATTTGGTCAAAATTAGGATCGCCTAATTGCAACTTTAAATCGTCGATGAGGGGTTGATATTTTTGCAGCTTATCTTCAGCCATAAATGAACCGTATTCTTACCTGTATTCTTGCCCTGAGGCTATATCGTTATAATTTTCTAAATACTTAGCCAATACTATGACAATATTAGGTCATAGTTAACATTATTCGTAAACAATTACAGAAACTCAGCTTGTTAGTGCCAGTATTTCGTATATATTGCCGGATAAGTTAGATTAAAAATTAATTAAGCAATAAGTGTGCCTTTATTATGGTGAAAAAGAAAACTGCGTTTGTGTGTAATGATTGCGGTGCGGAATTTGCGCGTTGGCAAGGGCAATGCTCAGAATGTCGCGCTTGGAATACGGTGACAGAGTTTAGAGTACCGTCGGTGAAAGCACCACCAAAAGGTTCAGCAATGTCTGGGTATGCAGGTATGGTTGAAGCAACAGTACAAACTCTGGATGAAGTGAATTTAGAAAGTCTACCGCGTTTTTCAACAGGTTTTAAAGAGTTCGATCGAGTGCTTGGGGGCGGGGTTGTACCTGGAAGTGCAATTTTGATAGGGGGATCTCCCGGTGCCGGTAAAAGTACAGTGTTGTTGCAAACGATGTGTTTACTTGCTGAATCAATGAACACGCTCTATGTGACAGGTGAAGAGTCTCTGCAGCAAGTCGCTATGCGAGCCCATAGGTTAGGTTTACCGACCAACAAATTAAGGACATTAGCTGAAACCAATGTAGAAACGATTTGTCAGTTAGCGTTGAAAGAAAAGCCAAGCATTATGGTTATTGATTCAATTCAAGTCATGCATATGAGTGATGTTCAATCAGCCCCTGGAAGTGTATCTCAAGTGCGAGAAAGTGCGGCGTATTTAACGCGTTTTGCGAAGCAAAATCAGGTTGCTATTTTTATGGTTGGTCATGTCACAAAAGATGGCTCTCTTGCGGGCCCTAAAGTATTGGAGCACTGTATAGATTGTTCTATCTTACTTGAAGGGAGTAGCGACAGTCGATTTCGAACCTTACGAGGTAACAAAAACCGTTTTGGAGCCGTCAATGAGTTGGGGGTTTTTGCGATGACAGGGCAAGGGCTTAAAGAGGTCAGTAACCCATCGGCTATTTTCCTTAATCGGGGAGAAGAGCAAACACCAGGGTCTTTGGTGATGGTTATTTGGGAAGGAACGCGTCCATTGCTTGTTGAAGTGCAGGCTCTGGTGGATTATTCACAGCTCGCAAACCCTAGAAGGGTAACGGTTGGCTTGGAACAAAATCGACTCGCTATGTTACTTGCTGTCTTGCACCGCCATGGAGGTTTGCAAGTTGCTGACCAAGATGTGTTTGTTAATGTTGTGGGCGGCGTTAAAGTGTCGGAAACAAGTGCTGATTTAGCACTTATTACCGCACTGGTGTCGAGTTTTAAGAATTATGCATTAGACCGTGAGTTAGTGGTATTTGGTGAAGTCGGGCTTGGCGGTGAAATTAGGCCTGTACCCAGTGGCCAGGAAAGGTTAAAAGAGGCTGCTAAGCATGGCTTTAAACGTGCTATTGTACCAAGTGCAAATAAACCAAAGGAAATCATCGAGGGTATGGAAGTCATCGCTGTTAACTGCTTAAGTGATGCCCTTGAAGCTTTATTTTAAAATGGAAAAATAGATGAAAAAATCAGTCATTATGTTGCTAGTCACAGGCGCACTTGCAGCAGGGTATGTGGCATTGCAATCACATATGAATCAAGTTGTTGATGAGAAATTACAAACCCAACTAGCTATTGCTGTTGGGGATTCAGGTATGCAGTTTGACTATGCCGATGCCTCAGTGAATATGTTTAATGGTAATATTGTTGTCAATGGTCTGATGGTTTCGGACCCACAAGGTGTATCGGCTTTTGGAATTGAGGAAATTGCTCTTATTGGTTATGAAGAAGAAAGCATTAGTGAGTTTACGCAAGTAAACATCCATGGTTTTTCGCTCTTTGAAGCGATTAAAAACAATAGTCTTGATACGCCCAAGCCTTTATTGGATGCGAAGTATGATTTTAGTACGTCATTGGCCTTTGATGCTGAAACAGGATATAGCCAATTAAAGTTGGCATTAGCAGCACATAATATCGCACAGTTTGACTTTGATATGGAGCTCAACAATAGCGGCCCTTTAATGGATGTATCTTTTGATATGCAAAAGCAGCAAAGTGTTGCCGCGTTAACTGTGGAAGAACAGCTACAGATACAAACTAAACTTATGGGTGCAATGCAGCAGCTGGCTCCAAAATCTCTACAGCTTCAGATCGAAAATAAAGGCCAATTGGCACAACTATTGGATGACCAAGTAGCGATGGCTGGACTAGATCAAGTGAGTTTTGAAAATATGCTACAAATGCAACTGACACAAGCGCCGCTTCCACAGATTGCAAAGGACGCAATTGTTGCATTTGTACAAGGGAAAGAATCACTGCGTGTTTCAGTATCTCTACCAGGTGATAGTGATATTCAAACAGTATCACAACATGTAATGTCTCTTGCAGAACAGCCTGAAGAATTAGCTAAATTAATGAACTTGGAAGTTCACGGAAAATAGCTTAACAACAGACTTTTATCCGATGATCAGGTGTATTTAGCCATGTTAAACACTATTTACACCTATCTGTGAGTTACTATTAATGTAAGATACGTGCTCTTATAGTCCCTTCCACCGCGCTGAGCTCTTTTAATGCGACTTCTGAATGATCGCTATCTACGTCAATCACGACATAACCAATGGAGTCGTCAGTTTGTAGATATTGCGCAGCAATATTGATACCGTGTTGCGCAAAAGCTTGGTTTATTTGCGTTAATACTCCGGGGCGGTTTTGGTGTACATGGAGTAAACGGCTGCGATTGGCAAGCTCAGGTAAAGAAACCTCAGGAAAGTTAACTGCACTTAAAGTTGAGCCATTATCAGAGTATTTAGCAATTTTTCCAGCGACTTCAATACCAATATTTTCTTGTGCTTCTTGTGTAGAACCGCCAACGTGTGGAGTTAAAATCACATTATCAAATTCTCGTAATGGGGAAATAAACTCTTCATCGTTAGATTTAGGCTCTGTAGGGAATACATCAATCGCAGCTCCAGCTAACTTTTGGTCACGTAAAGATTCAGCTAATGCATCAATATCGACAACAGTACCTCGAGACGCGTTGATTAAAATAGCGCCGCGTTTCATAACCTCTAGCTCAGCTAAGCCAATGAGGTTCTTAGTCGATGGTGTTTCAGGAACGTGGAGACTAATAACATCAGCTCGTTGTAATAAATGAGTTAAGTTCTGTACTTGTTGTGCATTGCCTAAAGTGAGCTTATCTTCAATATCGTAAAACTCTACTCGCATTCCGATATTTTCAGCCATGATCCCAAGTTGAGTGCCAATATGTCCATAACCAATGATCCCGAGAGTTTTACCTCTAGCTTCATACGAGCCGATTGCTGATTTTAGCCATTCTCCACGATGTGCCATCGCATTTCTTTGTGGGATCCCTCTAAGCAGTAATAAGATCTCACCTAATACTAGCTCTGCAACAGAACGGGTATTCGAAAAAGGGGCATTAAATACAGCGATACCACGCTCTCTTGCAGCGTTGAGTGCAACTTGGTTAGTCCCAATGCAGAAGCACCCCACAGCGACTAACTTTTCTGCTGCGTTAAGCACTGACTGAGATAAATGTGTACGAGAGCGGATCCCAACGAAGTGGACATCTTTGATCCGCTCAATCAATTCACTTTCAGGTAGCGACGTTTTGACATAATCAATATTACTATAACCATTACGTTTAAGTGTTTCTACAGCACTTTGGTGAATACCTTCTAGGAGTAGTATTTTGATTTTCTCTTTAGCTAACGATACCGTACTCATGTCTCATTCCTGTTAATTTATATTGGGACCCTCAGGGGTGCCGGTTATAACAATATCAGCGCCGCGTTGTGCAAATAAGCCATTTGTCACTACGCCCACGATTTGGTTTATTTTCTCTTCAAGTTGCTTTGGCTCTAAGATACTTAAGCCATGAACGTCTAAGATAACATTGCCATTATCCGTTGTTACGCCATGTCTATATACCGGATCGCCACCTAGCTTTAACAATTCTCGTGCGACATAGCTTCTCGCCATTGGAATAACTTCAACGGGCAATGCAAAAGTACCAAGTGTTTCGACATGCTTGGTATTGTCAACGATGCAGATAAATTTATTTGCTACTGCAGCAACTATTTTTTCTCGAGTTAAAGCAGCACCACCGCCTTTGATCATGTCATTACTATGATTTATCTCATCAGCGCCATCTATGTAAACGTCGAGCTGAGCCACATCATTGAGTTCAAATACTTCAATACCGAGTGCTTTAAGCTTCTCTGTTGATGCCTCAGAACTAGAAACAGCGCCTTTAATGGTGTCTTTAATTGAGCCAAGTGCATCTATAAAATGGTTAACGGTAGACCCAGTGCCTACGCCAACGATGGTATTTTCTTCTATGTAATCCAGTGCAGCCCATGCAGCCGCTTTTTTCATTTCATCTTGGGTCATCACGCAATTCACTTTGTTATCAAAATTTATCGCAGTATACCTCAAAATATCTGATTAAATACCTGAGATATAATTTACCAAGTATAAAATTTAGTGGGCGTTAATATATGTTGCAGTGGCACGTCCCAAGCCGCTATTGGTAACTTTTCAACTTTTTGACAGTCATGAGCTAAACCTAAGACAATGGGCTTTGCGATGTTGTTACGATAATAATTGGCCAAAGTTTTATCGTAATAGCCCCCCCCCATACCAAGTCTGTTCCCAAACTCATCAAAGGCAACCAGTGGTGTAAATAAGTAATCTAGAGAGTACAAAGGGCATATATGACTGCAATTCAATTCAGGTTCCAAGATAGCATAGCGGTTATGGACCATGGGTGAATTTTTTTCATACTTTTGAAATAGTAATGTAGTGCCGTTAAAAGGGTGGATTACGGGCAGGTATACAGTGTGATTTTCTTTTATAAGATACTGAATTAATTTATTTGTTTTGAGTTCTCCATCATTGCTTAAATAAAGGGCGATTTTGGCGTTTTTAGGTGGTTTTACATATTGAAAAAAATTAATACAAAGGGCTGTTTCGGCTGTTTTTTGCGCTTCACACGTCAGAGATTTACGTGCATTTCTAACTGACTGGCGAATTTTTGCGCGATCCTGTCTGTGTTTGTCGCAAGCATATTGAAATGTGTTACTCATAGTTACATTGCTACGAGGTTAGGAAAAGCAATCGCAAGTGCCAATATGATTAATAATATGATGAGTATCGCACCCAAGCCATATTGAACTGTTTTGCTGCGCTTCGGGGGAGGGGAGTCTAATTCAAGCTCTTCGAAGAGTTCATCATCTTCCCATTGTTCTGAGGCTTTTTCATTACTTTCAGGGAGTTGTTCAGGAAGGCGCTGCTCTAATTCTTCCAAACGTTCTTCAATTCGAATTAAACTACTTGTAATATAGTCTAAGGCACCAAACAATCTCTCATCACGTTGGCTTTGAGCGAGCTGTGAAGTAGAGGGAGAACTAGCTGGTTGAAGTTTTGCTTGTATGCCCAATGAAGCAAGTAGTTTAAGCTGCTTAGTACTTTTTTCTTTATCTGCGATGGAGAATAGGGGTTTGCCTGCAAAGAACGCTTGTACTTTTGACTCTGGAATTTTCAGCTTTTGGCTTAACTTTGTGGTCGCTTCTGCGGCTGAGATACCTTCATTTAAGCTCGTAAATACAACGCGATATTTGTCCGTCATGAGCGCAATCCTAATAATTATACTATTGGATTGAGTATACCCAATTTTTCATGTGATGCGAATCACACAGATACTGCGGTAATAAAAGAAAGGCCAGCGAGCGCTGGCCTTATTAGAGATAATTATAGTTCTCTAGCGATGGCACGATAGGCTATATCAGTACGATATTCGACACCATCCCATTGTATATCTGCAGCCAAAGCATATGCACGCTTTTGTGCTTCAGTCACCGTATGTCCTAGTGCGGTTGCACACAACACTCTCCCACCGGCTGTAACAACATGCTCACCGTCTTGCTTGGTACCAGCGTGAAATACCTTTTCGCCTTCAGCATAGCTCTCCTGTAATCCAGAGATAACATCGCCTTTTGGATAACTTGCAGGGTAGCCTTTCGCTGCTAATACCACACCAACAGCTGCACGTGGGTCAAATTTAATTGTTGTGCTATCAAGCTCTTGTCGGTTAGCAGCTTCAATCAATTCAACAAGATCTGATTGCAAACGAAGCATAATTGGTTGCGTTTCAGGGTCACCAAAACGACAGTTATATTCAATCACTTTAGGTGTACCATCAGCAGCAATCATCAGACCTGCGTATAAAAAGCCTGTATATGGGTTACCTTCATTTGCCATACCATTGACGGTTGGAAAAATAACTTCATCCATGATCCGTTGATGAATGTCGCCTGTGACAACGGGTGCTGGGGAGTATGCCCCCATACCACCAGTGTTTGGACCTAAATCGCCATTAAATGCACGTTTATGATCTTGACTGGTGGCGAATGGTAACACATTTTTGCCATCAACCATTACGATAAATGAAGCTTCTTCACCTTCAAGAAACTCTTCAATTACGACACGGCTACCAGCTTCACCAAATGCATTACCAGCGAGCATGTCGCGAATGGCCTCTTCAGCTTCAGCTTCTGTCATGGCGACAATGACACCTTTACCTGCCGCTAAGCCGTCTGCTTTGATCACAATCGGAGCACCTTTTTCTTGCAAGTACGCAAGCGCAGGCTCGATCTGTTCAAAAGTTTGGTAGTCAGCAGTAGGAATGTTATGTCGCGCTAAAAAGTCTTTGGTGAACGACTTTGATCCTTCAAGTTGTGCGGCTGCAGCAGTAGGACCAAAAATAGCAAGGTCTTCTTCACGGAAGCGGTCAACAACACCTAGCACCAAAGGTACTTCTGGGCCTACAATGGTAAGTTCAACATTGTTTTCTTTTGAAAAAGATACCAGTGAATCTAGATCTTCCACCTTGATATCAATATTTTCTAATTTAGGCTCAAGCGCCGTACCTGCATTACCAGGTGCGACAAAAACAGTTTTTACTGAAGGGTTTTGAGCGGCTTTGAACGCAAGAGCGTGTTCACGACCGCCACTGCCAATGACCAGTACATTCATGGCTTAATTTTCCTATTAAAGCTTTTTAAATTTGAGCGTCATGCGGTCACTTTCCCCAATCGCTTTATATTGATCTGCATTTTTATCACCCAATGCTAAGCGTGGTGGCAATGTCCAAACACCTTTTGGGTGATTAGCACTGTCTAAGGGGTTAGCGTTCACATCACTTTCAGCCACTAATTCGAATCCTGCTTTTCTCGCTATATCAACGACATAACTTTGTTTCATATAGCCAGATCGTTTTTGATCAGCATCATCACGATGTTCAGGCAAACGGTGTTCAACCACACCGAGTACACCGCCGGGTTTGAGTGCTTTGTTAAATGCTTGAAATGCATTTAATACACCTTCATCACCTTGACGCATATACCAGTTATGGACATTTCTAAATGTAAGCACCATATCAGCAGAGCCTGTCGGCGCTATATCTGAATGTGTAAGCGGTGCAAATTCGGTTATTTTAACTTCGCTAAAACGGTTATCTTTTGTAACTTTATCTTTAAAGCCAGCTAAAGAGCGTTGATAGTACTTAACCTCTGAGTCTGCTGGGAAGTGCGCAGCATATAGAGTACCGTTGCCTTTAACAGCAGGTGCAAGTATCTCAGAATACCATCCTCCCCCAGGTGCAATTTCTACCACGGTCATATCAGCTTGTAGACCGAAGAAATCAAGTGTTTCAACAGGGTTTCGATACTGATCACGCGCACGATTTTTTTCCGTACGCTCAGCATTATTTGCAGCAGAAACGAGTTCAGAAGCGGCTTGAGAGCCTGAGTTTCCATTACTAGCACAGCCGGCAATAGCGGCTACGATACTTGCTGCAAGAAGTGTTTTTAATCCAAATTTCATTTTTCTGTCCTTCACTTTTGTGATTGTGTTTTAAGCAGAATACTTGAATTTAGGGCAAACAAAAAGCACGAAACGATAAACGTTTCGTGCGAGTAGATTAATGGCGGAAGTGACGCATGCCAGTTAATACCATTGCCATACCAGCTTCATCAGCTGCAGCAATGACTTCTTCGTCACGCATTGAGCCACCAGGCTGTATGACGGCAGTAATACCAGCAGCAGCTGCTGCATCAATACCATCGCGGAATGGGAAGAATGCATCAGATGCCATGACTGAACCTTTCACTTCTAAGTTTTCATCAGCGGCTTTTATACCAGCAATTTTAGCTGAATAAACGCGGCTCATTTGACCCGCACCAACACCAATCGTCATTCCGTCACGCGCATAAACAATTGCGTTTGACTTAACAAATTTAGCGACTTTCCAGCAAAATAGTAAATCTTTAAGCTCTTGCTCTGTTGGTTGGCGTTTTGACACAACTGTTAAGTCATCAAGCGTAACCATGCCTTGGTCGCGATCTTGAACTAAAATACCACCATTGACGCGCTTGATATCAGATTGGGTTGTTTTCGCATCCCATTGTCCACATTCTAGTAAACGAACGTTTTTCTTTGCAGCAACAATTTTCGCCGCTTCTTCACTGATACTTGGGGCAATGATTACTTCTACAAACTGGCGTGCAACAATTGCTTCGGCTGTCGTTGCGTCTAGCTCACGGTTAAATGCAATGATACCGCCGAAAGCTGATGTTGGGTCTGTTTTGAAGGCTCTGTCGTATGCAGCTAAAATGCTTTCGTCAACGGCCACTCCACATGGGTTTGCATGTTTCACAATCACACATGCAGGTGCGTCAAATTCTTTGACACATTCAAGGGCTGCATCGGTATCAGCAATATTGTTGAAAGAAAGCGCTTTACCTTGTAACTGTGTTGCGGTTGCAACAGATGCTTCTTGTAAATCATTCTCAACATAAAAAGCCGCATCTTGGTGAGAGTTTTCACCATAGCGCATGTCTTGCTTTTTAGTGAACTGCATATTGATAGTGCGTGGGAACTTAGTCTCAACGGCTGCTTCTTCAGTGTAGTCAGGCACCATTTTACCAAAGTAATTGGCAATCATACCGTCGTACTGTGCTGTGTGCTCATAAGCGGCAATAGCAAGATCAAAGCGTGTTTGGTAGGTTGTTGAGCCATTGTTTTCGTTCAGCTCAGTAATAACGCGGGTGTAGTCTTGCGCATTAACAACAATAGTCACATCTTTGTGATTTTTTGCTGCTGCACGGACCATCGTTGGGCCGCCGATATCAATGTTTTCAATTGCATCTTCAAGGCTGCAGTTAGCTTTTGCAACAGTTTGTGCAAAGGGGTATAAGTTAACCACAACCATGTCAATTGCAGAAATATCGTTTTCTGTCATAACGCCTTCATCTTGACCGCGACGGGCTAAGATGCCGCCATGCACTTTCGGGTGAAGTGTTTTAACGCGGCCATCCATGATTTCAGGGTGACCTGTATAGTCAGATACTTCCGTGGCAGCAATGCCGTTATCAGCTAATAATTTATATGTACCGCCAGTTGATAAAATTTCAACGCCTTGTGCACTCAGTGCTTGGGCTAATTCAACGATACCGGTTTTATCTGACACACTTAATAGTGCGCGACGAATTGGACGATGTATATCCATGATGGTTAGGGTTTCCTCAATGATAAGTTAAGGGCTAGCTTAGAAGGGCGCTATTTTAGCCTATCTAGGAGAAGAAAACGATGGAAAAGACAAAAGTGCGGTTGAGAAAATTACAATTTATTTGGTTAGCAAGGATTTAATGTAAAGATAAGGTGTTAACCAAGAATAAAGTCAGCGAGAAAAATACGCTATAAAATACAAAAAGCACAATTAAGTGCTTTTTGTATTTAGTATGAATTAAGCAGAGCTTAGTTCATGCCATATTTTTTTAGCTTCTTACGAAGAGTACCACGATTGATACCTAATAAGATTGCTGCACGTGTTTGGTTACCACGTGTATACGTCATTACTTCTTCAAGTAATGGCGCTTCTAGCTCAGAAAGAACAAGGTCGTATACGTCTTGTACATCTTGACCATTAAGCTGCTTTAAATAGTGGTGAACAGCTTTTTTTACTGCATCACGTAAAGGTTGCGGTTTCTCTTGTGACTGAACATGAGCGTTAGTGATAAATGGAGAAGTCACATTTTGTTCGAACATCGTATGTCTCTTTCTTTCTTAGTTAGCTGCTAGTGTTTCAAAGTATTTTTCCAATGCCTCGATTTGCTCATTTGGCGCTTCGAGGGCATTGAATACTCGCCTAAACTGACCTGCTTGGTCATGGGTTTGCAAATACCAAGATACATGTTTACGTGCGATACGCGCTCCCATTGGCTCCCCGTAAAACTGATGAAGATTAATTAAATGCTCCATCAAAATACTACGTACTTCAGATATTTCTGGCGTAGGTAGGTGTTTTCCAGTTTGCAAAAAGTGGTCTATCTCCCTAAAAATCCAAGGGCGACCTTGGGCGGCTCGACCAATCATGATGGCATCTGCACCCGTATATTCCAGTACCTGCTTCGCTTTCTCTGGTGATGTGATATCACCATTGGCAACCACTGGTATTGATACCGAACGCTTTATATCCCTAATCGTGACATATTCAGCCTCACCTTTGTACATACACGCTTTTGTGCGGCCATGTACAGCAAGTGAAGCAATGCCATTACGTTCAGCAATTTTGGCAATCTCAACGCCGTTACGATTTTCCGTATTCCATCCTGTGCGGATTTTAAGTGTTACAGGTACCTCAACAGCATTTACTACCGCATCAACTATCTCTTCCACTAAATCTGGATATTGTAACAATGCTGAGCCTGCCAGCTTTTTATTCACTTTCTTTGCGGGGCAGCCCATATTGATATCTATGATCTGTGCCCCATTTGCAACATTGAACTGAGCTGCTTGCGCCATTAATTCCGGGTCGGCACCAGCAATTTGTACTGAACGAACGCCTGACTCACCACTATGATCCATGCGGTTCATCGATTTGTCAGTTTTCCATACCTTTGGATTTGAAGACATCATTTCCGAAACAGCTAACCCTGCCCCTAATTGGCGGCAAAGTTGCCTAAACGGTCTATCTGTGATCCCTGCCATAGGGGCCACAATAATGTTGTTATCAAGTTGGTAAGGACCAATACGCACAGTAGTTCAATCTGCCTCTTTTCAAGGGGCGCTAAGTTTACGGCTTTTTTTGCAAAAATCAAAGGCTATAAATTGAACATTATTGCTTTTTTTTTAAACTTAGTGGGTTGACTTTTTATAACAGTTTGAGAGTTCGATTTATTTGACTGTTTTTTAATCTGAATTTTTCATGTTGATTGAAAAATGTTCAGACTGTTTTATGAGAATAAAAGGTAAAGCCTGTTAAAGCGAGGCTTTACCAGTTACAAACTACTAACTCTCACGGATATTTTTATGGCCACTTACACGTGTCCATTCACCCTCTTGTGCAATGTCATCAAGTTGAATAAATGGCGCGTAAACTGTTGCAACAGACTGAGCTTGCTCTTCTAAAATTCCTGACATGGCGATTTCACCACCTGGTTTTAGAAATGCTAAAATGATTTCGTGCAGCTCTCGCAGAGGTTGAGCGAGAATATTGGCAACCACAATATCAGCACTAAATTCAGGTTGGTTTTCCGGTAAATAGACTTCAAGCTGATCAGCAACACCATTGCGGCCTGCATTATCTTTACTTGCAGCGAGTGCCTGAGGGTCGATATCGATACCGATCACGCGCTCAGCGCCAAGCTTAATGGCTGCAATGCCTAGGATGCCTGAGCCACAGCCAAAATCAACGACGGTTTTACCGGTTAAATCTTGGCGTTCTAGCCACTTTAAGCACAGTGATGTGGTAGCATGAGTCCCGGTGCCAAACGCAAGGCCAGGATCGAGTAATACATTGACTGCATCTGGTTCAGGAATATCTCGCCAGCTTGGACAGATCCACAGGCGCTCGCCAAACTTAATTGGGTGAAAGTTATCCATCCACTCACGTTCCCAGTCTTTGTCCTCAAGCTGCTCAATCTTATAGGTAAGCTCAGAGTCACTATTGGCTTTGAGGTAAGCAACGACTACATCCATATCATGAGCTGCATCGAAAAGGCCAATAACAAGCGTATCAGGCCATAAGATCACTTCGCCTGGCTTAGGCTCGTAGACAGGATTATTGCTGGCGTCCATAAAGGTCACTGAAGGGCAGCCAACATCCAGTAATAAGTCACTAAGTTGGTCGGCAGAGTCTTTGTTTGCGTGAATTCGGATTTGGATCCAAGCCATGATTATTCCTAATAAATATGTCAACAAAAAGGCCGCTAAAGCGGCCTTTTTAGATAAAAATCTTTTTGTAAAAAGGGATTAGCCTTTTACATCTAAGAAGCTTTTTAATAGATCTGAGCGAGAAGGGTGGCGTAACTTACGTAATGCCTTCGCTTCAATCTGACGAATACGTTCACGGGTTACGTCAAACTGCTTACCTACTTCTTCAAGTGTATGGTCGGTATTCATATCAATACCAAAACGCATCCGTAATACTTTCGCTTCTCTTGCTGTTAAGCCTGCCAGCACTTCATTGGTGGCACCACGAAGGCTTTCCATTGTTGCTGAATCAATCGGAGACTCAATCGTTGTGTCTTCGATGAAATCACCAAGATGTGAGTCTTCATCATCACCAATGGGCGTCTCCATTGAGATTGGCTCTTTGGCAATTTTCAGTACTTTACGAATTTTGTCTTCTGGCATCATCATGCGCTCAGCCAGCTCTTCAGGGCTAGGCTCACGACCCATTTCTTGCAGCATTTGACGTGAAATACGATTTAATTTATTAATCGTTTCAATCATGTGCACAGGAATACGGATTGTTCGTGCTTGGTCAGCAATTGACCGTGTAATAGCCTGACGGATCCACCACGTTGCATAAGTTGAGAACTTATAACCACGGCGGTATTCAAACTTATCTACCGCTTTCATCAAACCAATGTTACCTTCTTGGATCAGATCCAAGAATTGTAAGCCTCGGTTGGTGTATTTTTTCGCAATAGAGATTACAAGACGTAAGTTTGCTTCAACCATTTCTTTTTTCGCACGGCGGGCTTTTGCTTCACCAATACTCATGCGACGGTTGATGTCTTTTATACGCTCGATGCTCAGGCCGGTACTTTCTTCAATTACACTCAGCTTATTGATGCAGCGTTCGATTTCAGGCTTTACTTCAGCTAGTTTAGCTGAATATTTTTCGCCAGCAGCGATTTCAGCGTCAACCCATGCCATATCCGTTTCGTTGTTGGCGAAATGCTTAACAAATGTTTTCTTTGGAACTTTTGCTATTTGTACAGCTTGCTTCATAACAATACGTTCTTGAACCCGAACACGGTCCATCATTTCACGCATATTGTTAACCATACGATCAAACTGTTTAGGTACAAGTTTGAAAGTACGGAATAAGTCACCAATTTCCTGAATTGCAACTTGCGCATCAGGGTGTGAACGGCCTTTAGATTCAAATACTTTACGAGCTGCTGTATATAACGAACGTAACTTTTCAAAGTGCTCGCGCGCTTCTTCAGGATCTGGCCCTGTGTCTACCTCATCTTCGTCATCGTCGTCGTCAGACTCATTGTCTTCATCGGCTAAATCTTTATCACTTAGCTCAGAACCAATGTGTGTTGCAGTAATTTGTGTCTCTTCAGCATCAGGATCAAAGAAACCAGAAACAATGTCACTAAGGCGCATTTCTTCTGCTTCAAATTTATCCCATTGTTCAAGTAAATAAGTAATTGCTTCAGGGTACTCTGCGACAGAGATTTGTACCTGATTGATACCTTCTTCAATTCGCTTAGCGATTTTTATTTCGCCTTCACGAGTTAATAGCTCAACAGTACCCATTTCACGCATGTACATACGCACAGGGTCTGTTGTACGACCAATTTCTTTTTCTACCGTTGCCAATGCCGCTGCAGCAGCTTCAGCTGCGTCTTCATCGGTTGTGGTTTCCTGCATCATCAATTCATCGGCATCAGGCGCATTTTCAGCAACCTTAATACCCATATCATTGATCATGCTTATAATATCTTCTACTTGATCTGAGTCTATTATGTCTTGTGGAAGGTGATCGTTAACTTCTGCAAACGTTAAGTAACCTTGCTCTTTACCTTTCTGAATCAGAAGTTTGAGTTGTGACTGAGGAGTTTGATCCATAGAGAATTATGCTTCCACTCTGATAAGTTGATACAACAGGCGCCAGTTACTACACCTGAATAATTTACGTGACGCACGTGAATAGAACATTATAACAGCAAAAATTAATTTTGACTAGTTCTTCTGCTAGTCAAAGCTTGAGTTAATAATGCACATTCTAGTCTTTCATCACTATTTAGGCCCTGAGTTTTGTCTTTTATTAATAATGTCTCTAACCGAAAATTTAAACACTGATCTTCAATAAATTTGAAAGTATGCTGAAATTCTTTTACTAGAGCTTGCTCATCGATGTCATGGCGCCACACTGCGAGTTTTCTCAAGGAGTCATATTCAGGCTGATCACGAAAAGACTCTAGGAGTTGAGCACTCGTGTATTGTGGATGCTGTAAACATACTGATTGAAGTCTTAATAGCAATTCAATACCGGGTATTTTCATTAACGCTAAGTCAGGTAAGTACTCAATATTTGTTGCTAATTTAGGATATTGTACAAGTAAACCTATCGCTCTGCGCATCGGAGTCACTTTAAATTTGCGCTCAATGTTTTGCTGTTGCTTTGGTGTCGTGAGTTTTGTACTTAGTTGTTCACGTGTACGGCCAATTAATTTTGCAAGGGTATTAAGCAAACCTTCTTGGTAGTACTCGCTGGGTACTTTACTAATGAGTGGTAATGCATCACTCATTAACTTAGCTTTGCCAGCATCTGAAGTTAATTCACAGCTTTGCGCTAATTTATTAAAAAGTACTTTAGAGAAGTCATCAGCTGAGTGGTAGCGGGCCTCAAATGCATCTTTACCTTCTTGCTGCACTAATGAGTCAGGATCTTCGCCATCAGGTAAAAATACAAATTGTAATGCTTTCCCGTCTTTTAAGTTCGGTAAAGCATGTTCAAGTGCGCGCCATGCAGCATCGCGCCCAGCTCTATCTCCATCGTAGCAACATATTACTTTGTCGGTTGTACGAAATAGAGTTTGCATATGTTCTGCGGTTGTTGCTGTGCCTAAAGCTGCTACTGAATAAGAAATTCCTTGCTCAGCAAGTGCGACTACATCCATATACCCTTCAACAATGAGGATTTGCTCAAGTTTATTGTTCGCTTGTTTAGCTTCGTATAAACCATACAGCTCAAACCCTTTGTGAAAAATACGGGTTTCTGGGGAGTTTAAGTATTTAGGTCCTTGATCTGCGCCCATTACACGCCCACCAAAGGCAATAACACGCCCTCGTTTGTCTCTGATAGGGAACATTAAGCGGTCACGAAAAAAGTCAAACTGTCGACCTGGTGTTTTTTCTGAGGCGAGCTTTAATTCAACGAGCTGCTGTTTATGTGCGTTTGTGCGGCCGATTTGTTGACATAAGCTTTCCCATTCAGGAGGTGCGTAGCCCATCATGTAACGTTGAACGGTTTCTCCTGAGAGCCCTCGACCTTTGACATACTCAATTACATTAGCTGCATTTTTATGATGTTTAAGTTGGTGCTGATAAAACTGTGCGGTTTGTAACATCAAGTCATAATCTGAACGTTTTTGTTCAATACTGCGTTCAGGAGCTCCAGAGCCATGCTCTCGAGGTACTTCGAGGTTAAGTAAGTTTGCCAGCTCCTCGATCGCATCAACAAACTCGAGCTTGTCGTACTCCATAATAAATGAAATAGCATTACCATTCGCACCACAGCCAAAACAATGATAGAACTGTTTGTCTCTAGCGACGGTAAAAGAAGGGGATTTTTCGTTATGGAATGGACAGCAAGCTTGATAATCTTTACCTGCTTTTTTTAATCCGATACGCGCGTCTATAAGATCGACAATATCGGTTCTGGCAAGCAAGTCATCAATAAATTGTCTTGGGATTTTTCCAGCCATATGCTATGTCGCTATTGTAGCGTTCCTAACAAAAATTTAATGCTTATACGAAGAAACCGAGCGCAAGGCTCGGTTTACTTAATCATACTTTATGTATGTTGGGACTATGCGCTTAATCGTTGTTTAATTAAACCTGAGATTTTGCCCATATCGGCGCGACCTTCAGCTTTAGACTTGATTATACCCATAACTTTACCCATGTCTTGCATACCTGCAGCACCAGTATCGGTAACAGCAGAATCAATCAAAGCAATGATTTCTTCATCAGTCAAAGGCTGAGGCAAGAAAGTTTCAAGCACTTTGATTTCATTAGCTTCAATTTCAGCTAAATCTTCGCGACCAGCATCAGTAAACTGAGTATATGAGTCACGACGTTGCTTAACCAGTTTCACTAGTACAGAGGTAATATCTGCGTCATCTAGTGTTACACGGTTATCAATTTCACGCTGTTTAATTTCAGCAAGTACCATACGAATTGCACCAAGACGAATCTTGTCTTTTGCGCGCATGGCATCTTTCTGTGCGTCTTTTAGCTTAATTAAAAGGCTCATTTATACAAGACCTAAACAAATTAGTATAATTTAACGCGACGTGCGTTTTCGCGAGAAAGCTTTTTCATATGACGCTTTACTGCAGCAGCTTTTTTACGCTTACGCTCTGCTGTTGGCTTTTCATAATGCTCGCGACGACGAACTTCTGAAAGGATACCTGCTTTTTCACATGAACGCTTGAAACGACGAAGTGCTACGTCAAATGGTTCGTTCTCTCTTACTTTAATTACTGGCATTAAAAATTCACCTACCTAATTAATGAGCTATGCTCACGCTGATCAAAGATTGATCAAGTGGTTCAAAAATGGTGCGGTATTGTAATCTGAAGCCTTACCATATGTAAAGCTTAAATTAGCGCAAATTAAATGCTTGCTAGCGCCGAACGTTGATATAGCTTACAAAGTACTTGTCCTGCTTGCTTTTCTTTTAATAACAGCCACTCCTTTGGGGCGCTAAAATCGAGCTCTTTTTCAATTTCAACGTAAATAATAGCGTCATTAGTAAGCCAATTATGGGTTTCTAAAGCATGGCAGCAAAGATGCGCGAAGTCTTTTCTAAAAGGGGGGTCTACAAATACTAAGCTATATGGTTTGCCTGTATTTCCTTTTTCTAAAAAAGTAATACTATTGTTATTAAATATCTGTGCATGGTTTAGTTCTAATGTATCGATATTTTTTTGTATTTGTGCCGCCGCATATTTGTCTAATTCGATAAAATCAGTATGCTCAGCAAAGCGTGATATTGCTTCAAAACCAAGGCCACCAGAACCCGCAAAACAGTCTAATACTCTGGCGTCTCTGGTATCTTGCATTAGCCAATTAAACACAGTTTCTTTCATTCTATCCGTTGTGGGCCTTAATCCCTCAACGTTTTTGACTGGCAGCTTTCTGCCTCGGAATTTTCCGCTAATAATTCGAATAAATCCATCGGCGTTTACTTTTTTAACAGGGGTTTTCTTTCTCATTGTATGCCAGTTCGCACTATCTGAATGTTTCATATGTTATAAATCACTTAGCGTGCATTTTTCATCCCTTAGGAACATGTTACACTGCGCAGCAATTTTTAATTTTAGGTCAGCTTTATCCCCTTACTTTTAATGCTAACTATTGGTAAGTAGGAAGATAAGGCTGATCATACACGTTGTTTTGGGCAGGCTCTGTCATCGGAGTCAACTCAAAACTGTAGTTTAGTTTATCAGATTTATTGACATGGTATTTAGCGAGTATGGGAAAAAAGAATAAATTTTTGTCTTGGTTAGGTTTTGGCAAGAAAGAAGCTGAACAGCAAGCACAACAAGAGTCACAAGAAGGGCAACTCGCTAAAGAGCAAGCAAAGCAACTT
>NZ_JAGJEF010000063.1:0-32018 GCF_018100875.1 Pseudoalteromonas sp. MMG012 | reverse complement strand
ATGAAGACATAGGAAATATTGTACTAAGCACATTAACACACTAGTACATACTAATGGCACGCTCTAAAAAAGTACAACAATAAGGTATTCCACGCGAGCATACCTTATTTAACAATACGACCATTGCTATTGATACTGGCTGAGTAATTAACTAAACATAAAAACCTTAAGGTTAGCTTATCTAACGGAACCATTGCTAGTTGCTCAATCGCGATATTCATATCCACAATATATTCCGGCACGCTTTTCAATGCTGTCATTAAAATGACAATAAAATAAGGTAAAGCACGCTGCGTAATACACTGTAATATTAAAAACATTAACAAAAAAGTAAACTTATAATTCCAAAAAACTTTCACTATTGAGCGATTAATTATCGCCACTTTAATAAAAACACTACAGCGTTATAAGGAGTAACCTAATGGAAACGTTCACGAATGGGCGCATCAATATTAATGCGCACGCACTACAGTTACTGAGAAAAAAAAGCTTTAAGTCAAGAACAGTTGGCTCAAGAATGTATAGATAAAAGACTGCCAATTTCGGTTTCTTCAATAAAAAGAGCCGAAGCTGGAGAAAAAATACTCTATAGAACACTGTCGATATTTGCGCGCTTCTTTCAAGTCAGTATTGATGTATTACTGCCTAATTCACCTATACCTGCTTGGTTGTACACGCACTTAATAAGCCAGTCAGTAGAACCTTGTTTAGGTAGAGAATGGGAACTTCATCAATTACATTCATTACTAAATTATGTTGAAAGCCAACATCGCGCCAAAACTATTTACATTTATGGTATAACTGGTTCTGGAAAAACCCATTTACTTCACCACTTTATTGAATGTGTTAAAGCTGCGGGAAAATACGATTTAGCGTTTGGCCAGCCCCATAATTGCCCCCCCCATAAACTCAAATTTTCTATTGCTCATTTAATTAAACAACTTTTAAAAATTGACCATACAGCCACTGAGGTAGTAATAAAAGAAAAAGTAAATTTAGTGGTAAGCTCTTCTTTGAGCTATATAAGGACTTTGCAATTACTGGCGATTTCACTCAATCAAAATCAACATAACACGCTAGAAAAACAAACACCGCTGCAAATAAATAAAATAGATAAACAGATTGCCAGTGATTTAATACGATACGCTGCTCACAAACATATTGCACTGGTCACCTTCGATGATGTACATCATTTAACTTATACACAAGTGCAATTCCTACGTTTATTTACCGAAGAAGAGTACGCCCAGCCTATCTTATTTATTATTACTGCCCAGCCAAAAGGTCTATTTACTTCAGTCCCAGGGTGGCTGTCTCTTGCTCACACCATGCCGTTAAAACAACTCAACCTAGACGCCCAAACTCGCTTAGCTAAACATTATCTCGCCAAAAGGGGATTATCTATTGCGAAATATCAGACCAGAGTAAAAATGGCGATAGAGCGCGCTGCTGGCAACCCCGCTTTTTTACAGCAATTACTCTTGTCTCCTCATTCTCAAACGTGCCCTCCCACTGAATTACAGCGATTTATAGACAATACATTAACTGATATGCCAGCAGAGCTCGCAGAGTTATTCCAATTCTCAGCTTTACAAGGATTTCATTTTAATGCCAGCCAATTAAGTCAATTTACACAGAAACAACACATACGTGCACCACTGTGTTTGGCCCAAAAAATGTTAGCCAGCGGATTAGTCATACGCGAGTCCGATCAATATCGTTTCTCACATCCGTTAATTTGGGAGAGCATAAAAAATCACCATACTCAATTTGCTAAAAACTCTGTGTAAAAAGGTCAAATAGCACAAGTGAGCCGGATCTGAGCCAATATAAAAAGCGATAAAAAAATATCTTTTCGTTGAAGCAAATAGTATGCGCAGCCTCATAAGTAAAATTTTTGCCTGCGCATGTTTACCCTCCATTCAATGAAAGGAAAAATCATGTCTGTACAGTTGAAAGTAACACCCAACATAACCCCGTGGATTGGCAAAAGTGATGCACTTTTTAAACTAAAACAAGATATTGAGAAACTAGCTTGTTCAACCATTCCCATCCATATTACCGGAAACTCAGGGACTGGTAAGTCACTTGCAGTACAACAAATACACCAATATTCGCCACACCAACACGGCAAACTGGTGATTTCATGTTGTAAATTGTGGGCACCTGAGAGTATCAGAAATGAACTTGATTCATTAATCAACCAAGCCTGTCATGGCACCGTTTACCTGAAGAATATTGATGCGCTAAGTAGCACGCAATTTGAACAGATAAAAGATTACTGGTTACTTGATAACCCACTCAATAATGCAGTTAGGCTCATTACATCAACCAGCCAATGTGCCAGAACCGACGCAGGTCAAGTTGATAATTCACTCATGTGGCTACAATACTACTGCCTCACTTTAGTGTTGCCTTCTTTATCGCAACGAAAAGGAGATGTCGAGCCACTCATAAGTTATTACCAAAAGACCGATCTGCGTATTGGGCAATTAAAATTAGAAAAGTCTACCATCGCGCTGCTTAATAACTATAGCTGGCCCGACAATGTAAAGCAGTTAAAACGTTGCTTAGAAAAGCTCACTTTTATTAACGACAACCTCGAGATCACACCACAAGCCCTCATCGATGTATTTCCTTGTATGGCACCCAATTTTGCAAAAAATATAGAACTAAATTGTGATACCCAGCTATCTTTACAGCCTCAGCTGCCAAAACCTGACACTGACCTAGAAAGTGAATTAACCCTGGATTTTCAAACTATCAATACAGCCCCTCAGCTCACCGAAGCAGCAACGGTACATTACAAACCCCACCCTGCACTGAAAAGGGCACTAGATTACTTAGAAGCACACTACACACAACCCTTGAGCTTAAGCGAGGTCGCAGAATGTGCGTGTGTCAGTCCGTCACACTTATCGTTTTTATTTAAGCGTTATGTAGGTCAATCATTTAAACAAACTCTGCTGCGTATTCGTATCAAAACCGCTATGGCGCGGTTCATAGAGAACCCATACAGCCAAGTTACTGAGGTATGCGATGATGTTGGCTTTTCTGATTTAAGTTTTTTTGTTCGTAAGTTTAAAGCAGTGGTGGGCGTGAGCCCTGGAGTTTACCGTGATCAGAGGGCTAAGCATTAGCCAAATAAAGTATTTAATAGATATAGAAGTTTAGGGGCTGTTGATCTTTCAGGTTCATTTTTGCAGCAGTTTGATTGGGTTTTATACAAGGCTGAAGCTGCGTAGCATGATTATTCCATGGGAGTCAGCCGATCACATAGTAGAAAAGCCAATCAAGCGCTGCCTACCGGTTCTTTTGAGTCCCCCTTTCTCTTTGCTGCTTAATATTCGCTTAGATTACTAGGCCATATATTAAGCGCCGCGATAAAAGCGCGCTCAAAGAGAACAGCAAAGATCAACAGCCCCTAACTATTGCTCTATGGTTAAACTTCTACATCTACGCAATAAAATGCGTGTACTTTAGACCCGTTATTTATTCCCTGTTTTTACCAATTAGCTTACGCGTTCTTACCAATCATCCAATCTGTGCAATACGTATACTGAGTTCAGTGCTTAGGCAAGCTGAATAGGTTTTTATTGCTTAAGAGAAACACGTTTATTCATTTGATTATTAACATAAAACAAAAAGGTTTAATTATGGCATTTCCAACAGCAGTGAACGACCAAATTACAGACTCTGTCACCCAAGCCAATGTAAAAGTGCTCGGTGATGCGCCCGCTATGTCAATGGGTAACTTATTTCAAGCTACTTCACAAGCACTGGCAAACGCTGCACATAATGCAACGTCGGCACAACAGCAAACGTCAGTAACGGCTCAGGCTGCAACCACAATGGGGGTGACTACGTTGTACTCAATTGATACAGCAACAACTGGCGTCGCAACCAAAGATATTCTGACTCCGAGCAATAAAGTCGCAGGGTTAGGTTAATAACTCGGTCAATCATTTTAACTTATAGGATATTACTATGGCATTTCCAACAGCCGTGAACAGTCAAATAACCGACTCAGTAACACAAGCAAATGTACAAGTTTTGGGTGACGCGCCTTCCGTCGCGATGGGTAACTTATTTCAAGCAACATCACAAGCCCTTGCTAACGCAGCCCACAATGCCACCACAGCGCAGCAGCAAGCAAATATTACGGCGCAAGCCGCCACCACAATGGGGGTAAGCTTACTTTACTCCATTGATACCGCATCTACTGGCATGGCGACAAAAGCAATTCTTGGCTCATAATATTTCAGCTAAGATGTTTTTCGTCCCCAGTAAATACCCCTGTAATCAAAATGGTTACATTTTAAAACTTTAAAAAGGAATAATACTATGGCATTTCCAACAGCAGTAAACAGTCAAATTACCGATTCAGTATCTCAAGTAAACACAAAAGTACTCGGTGATGCACCGGCGCTTGCAACTGGCAATTTTATGATTGCAACAAGTCAGGCATTGTCAAATGCTGCGCATAACGCTACTTCTGGGCAACAGAACAATGGCATTACAGCACAGGCTGCACTGGTTCAAGGTGTGAATACACTCTTTAGCGTAGATACAGCTGCAACGGCCACGGCAACACATAAGATATTTCGCTAATCAGTGAGTATCGCAGCATTGCCCAGCTTTAATCGGCAATGCTGCATTTTAAACACGTTAATAACTTAACCAACTGCGATAAACACTTACTCTGAAGGGGTTACATAATGACCGAGTCACTCTATTCCGTAGACATCGCAGCCATCGCAATGGCTAATTCCATCGCCTTATTAATGGAAAATGCCGTGAGTAATGACAAAAATGCGCAGTTAATTCAAAACGCGGCGGTAACACAGTGCTGTGTACTGATGGTATGCGCGGGTGCAGCACAAGCAGCAGTCGTACCTAAAAGTTAACGTCAACCTCAAGAAATATACCAGTAAGGACTATAAAGATGAGCACAGTCAACGACCAAATAACAGATTCAATCACACAACTCAACGCATTACTCACCGGCGGAGCCGCGGCGCAATCTATGGGCATGCTCGATATAACGGGTACAGAAACCTTAGGTATGTCTATGTTTAACGCCATTACAGCGCAGCAAAATGCACAGACTTCAGCGTCCGCCGCAGCCACTGCCAGTTGTGCAAAAATGCTAAACATTGAATTACCAAAACCGCTGCCTGAAAAAAAGCTCAAAGCGGATGCAAAACAGACGATTGCCGATTTAACGCATGCAATCACCGCAGTACAAAAAATTGAGCCCGCACTTAAAAAACACGAGGCCACATTGCCTTCAAATACAAGTGAAGGCGGTACAAAAAAATCAAGTTCAAGTGACAGCGCATCAAGCTAGCCTAAATCGTTGATAAATAAAAACAGGTATTGAGTGTGTAAAAAACGCACTTCAGTGAATATAGATAAAAAGGTAACTAACCATGTCCAATACCACACAAGTTAACCCACAAGTTGTCAATGCACTGGAGGTTATTCAGCACAATGCATTGTCTGGTGAAACCGCAAAGCTGTCTGGAGCTGGCAAAGCCTTTCAAGCTGTGTCACAGTCTTCGGCCATAGCAATACAAGACGCGACCGATAATTTACGTAATATAAATACTATGGCCACCACCGCAATGGGCGTTGCCATGGCGCAAATGTTAGCCACTGGGGATGTCGCCAAATATAACCCAATTATTGCCGCCGCCAATACCATGGTAAAAGATGGGGCTGATAACTTTAAAACGGTGGGTACCAATGCTGGTTCATTGTTGAATCAGTTCCCAACAGGTGCCAACACGCCGCCTTCATCAAATAGTTAGAATAAAACAGAGAGTGAATTATGACGATTATGATAAACCAGAGTGAAGTCAAAGCGTTAGATCAATTACCCGATAAGGTTCAAACATTAATCCAGTTGATCCCCCAAGGTGACAGTGCGTTTGAAACGCTACTTAGTAATCAAGATGAAAACTTCAGCTTTAATTCAGCCGACAGCTTTGTAGAGCAGCTTGCACTGGGCATTCGCAATTCGTCACTCGTTTTATTACCCAATGCAGAGCTCGTTGCAGACATAAAAAAACTGTTAGATTTAAGTACCAATGACCTCCGAGATTTGTCATATGGTATGAATCGCGATGAAAATAATCGGTCGATGGAAAAACACCGGCAATTGTTACAAAAGTACCATTTACTCAATAGGCACGACTTTAGTGCCGTTAATGCTTTTTATAAACGTAACAATTTGAATGACAACTCAATTGTATGGGCCGCTGATTTTCAAGGTCAGATCACGTTGCAACGCACGCTAGCGTATTGTGAAAAAACCTTTTCAAGCTCCAATACTCAAATACGAAATGCCTGCCACTGGGCGTTAAGCCAAGCGCAAAACCTCTGTGAATTTGCACATTACTACTGTATCCACTTAATGTGGCAGCAACGCAGCACAGCTAAAACACTTCCCATAGATACCGTGGTTACGCAACTCATGCCATTGGCGCTTGCCAATTTAAACTGTCCAACCGTTACCTTTGAACTAGACGAAAACACCTTAAATCGCGCCATTGTGCAATGGCAAGAAGCAGATAACGCCCTTGGTTTTGCCAGTGTATCTGCTGGGTTACTCTGCATGATGTTGCACATCGACTTATCAGACTCCAGTGAGCTTGTCGCGCAAGCCAAACTATATATAACGACATTACAAAAACTGCTGGCCAAAACACTCGCCAGCGAACAGTTTGTTGGGCAAGCTGGGTTGGCGAAATATTACGTGCTTAAATTAACTGACCGCACGGTAGTAATGAGTGTGGACGCAGATGGGTGCTTAAGTATCGACAGTGATAGGCCCTCAAAAAAGCCAACCACTCCCCCAGCCAACACCGCCTCTAACACGTCTAAAGGAGCTGCATAATGGCTGCCCCGACTGATAATAAACTCACAGCAAAAAACACATCAACCGCCATGCAAAATAATTTAGATCAATTAGTCAATACTGCGATGCCAGCAGGGTTGAATGACTTACTTGCAGGGATAGATACTATGCTGGCCAATGCACAGCATACAATTGATAGCTCTTTGCAACAATCAACTGCGTTGATAGAGCATTCTCGTCAGCAATTGCAACAATTTGAACAACTGCAAGAACCCGTTCGTAGCAGCCAACTAGGACTTAATCAAGGGGGGCCTGAGCACAATACTTATACCCTAGGTAAAACAACTCCGCAGCCAGAAAATGAGTCGACAGGCAATATTTTAACGCCCTCTTTCACGACACAACAAACCGCGGCGTTAGAGGCTGCTCAGGCTGCGCAACAAACCATGGATGACGCGATTAAACAGATGCAGCAACAATTATTAGCACAGAGCAAACACTATGAAGCGTCTGTCGCAAAAAAAGTAGCATCTCATGAGGCGCATAACCAAGACCCACAACCTCATCAAGCGCAGGGCTAAACTATGATAGCCATTGAATTTTCAAGCGTCGAATGCGCTGCCGATGAAGACGTCAAAAAGCAGGCCGCAGTGAAACAAATGCGCGCGCTCATGTCGCGCTTAGAAAGCGCACCAAAGTATCACACTCTCACAGCAAAAGATCGTGCTCTACTGATTAAAGAAGGCTATGCCCGTGATTTGGTCGATAACTTAATTTTTATCACCGAGCGAATGCTCACGCGGCCAAAAAGCTACGACAGTCAAGCGGTACAGTCTGATAGCCAAGATGACCTCGAGTTGGGGTTCAATTATGCTGCGTTTGACCCTGCGCTATTTGCCAGTAACACCATTAAAGCGCATTTTGCGCAATTATCACACGGATGCTGCGCGCTCTGTGAGAGCCCATTAGCCGCCACACAGTGCGGTGAAATTGGCCACTTTAGACCGGTAGACCTCCTTGATAACGCCGCAATTGATAAACAAGTTATCCAATCTCGATGTTCACCTTACTATGCCCTGGCCTACGAGCAAGAGAATTTACTTTATGTGTGCAGTGCGTGTAATGAACAACACAAAGTTGGGCTTTTCCCTGTAACTGGCCCTCGGTTTCCTAAAGTAGCCATCGAAAATGAGCATCCTTTACTGGTGAGCCCATACCATGACAAGCCACGTGACTATATTCGCTTTAACCCATTTACCGGTCAAGCATATAGCTATGACAAAGTAGCCGCCTTTTTAATGGCAACCCGACAATTAACCGCGCCAGAGGTTGAGCAGTTGATTTGGTCACAACCGGATATGATCCCCATGCAAGCCTACACAGGTATACTTTGTGATACCGCCAAAGAGCGCGATTTTTCATCTTGGTTTGCAACACTCGATCACCAAACCCAAATACACTTAAGCCGTGGCGAACTAAGCATTGACAGCTATGGCCTTAATCGCCCAGCATTGGTAAATGCAAGGCGTGCATTTAGTGCGCAACTGCTGTCATTTTATACCCACACACACAGCGCAAAGTCCAAAAGTCAGCATAAAAACACTGTTCTGGAAACAAATACAAACACACCCAACACTGGAACAAGCCCTGCTCACCCGCTATCTGAGATTCCACCCAATGGATATCGCAGTTTTGCAATAGACGCGTTAAATAGCTGGCAACACGGCGTGAAACAACTCCCCGCCCTTGTTCATGATGTAATAAAGCAGCCACTAGAAAATGCCAACAATCCTTCCGATGAAGCAATCGCGGCAGTTCGAGCATTTCCCATGTGGTTTAGGTCATGCATTAGGTACTGTGTTGGGGAGTCGCACCTCACGCAACAGGACAAACGTCAGCTGGTATTCCTATCAGGTCAAGATGCGCATTATGGACAAAAATCGATAGAAAAGAGCGTATTTTTAGCGATTGACTGGTTAGCCGACCAACATAAAGTGATTAAAGTAAAATCGCATCGAAATATTTGGGAGACGTCTTTTGCAGAGCTTGCATGTTCACGGGCGCAGCAGCTCACTGATTTATTCAGTCACAATGAAGTCTGGGTGGAAGGGCCCTTCGTGCCCTTAGCACCAAAGTGATGAAGCCAACCTAGCATAGGTTTTTTTATTTAGTTATTTTTAACCAACCAACAAGGAAATACCGTAATGAGCCAACCAATAGAGCGCACTGTAGATCAAGAAGAGCAACAAGCAACGAACACCGTTGAATATACCGACACTTTAGTAGCAGAGCAAAGCACTGGCTATGCTACCAGCACACCGGAACAAGCGGAGCAAGTGGCCACCGATGCGGTTGTCAATGCCATCAACGCAACCACTCAGCAACTACAAGGTGAAGCTGAGTACAATTCACCTGTGGAGGCTGAGCAACGAGCAACCCAAGCCGTTGCAGCAACCGAGTACGAATAACCCCCTATGGGTTAATGCCCAGCAACGTGTTATTCACTTAACACCTAAAACCGCCTTGCTCACCCAGCCGAGTAAGGCGGTTTTTTATCTTTATTATCGACATCATCACCCATACTCGTGTTCATATTGACCCGATAACAGCCGCTTCATATGACCTCATCCCTCCCTCTCACTTTGTCTCCCTGACGCAGGTCAGGGCCCACATAAACTAACCCAGCACTTTACTCCCCCAATCCCTAATTCACCTAAAGCCTCAATTCGTCTCCCTGCCCTAAATTTCGTCTCCCTGCCCTAAATTTCGTCTCCCTGCCCTAAATTTTGTCTCCCTGCCCTAAATTTTGTCTCCCTGACGCAGGTCAGGGCCCATACAAATTAAAGTCACCATTATTCGTCTTTTATTTCATGCAACTTCTGCTAATTTTGTTACCGTCTCCCAGCTACCTCATCTCTAATTTCGTCTCCCTGACGTAGGTCAGGGCCCATATCAATTCGCAGCATAATAAAAAAGCAAAATATACCAAACACCTCCACAACAAATACCAATCACATGCACTGGATCTTGCCTATAGTATTCACATCAAACGGCTTCTTATTAACAATAGCGAACACGAATTATGTGGTTAACTCAAGCAAAATGCGCCGTACACAGAGCCTTACCCAGCACAACGGCCCCCCCCTTAATGCAGCGTAAAATGCATCGCTTTGTGAAAGGACTCACTCGCCCACATACACAAGGGTTACCACCACGGCTAAAACGCGGCATGGAAAAACTCACCGGCGTGAATCTAGCCAATGTGCAAGTGCACTATAACTCACCCAAGCCCGCGCTGGTGCAAGCGCATGCCTATGCGCAGGGCAAGGACATTTACTTATCACCAGGGCAAGAAAAGCACCTCCCCCATGAACTGGGGCACATAGCCCAGCAAGCGCTTGGGATGGTAAAACCTACCACCGAAGTGAACGGCGTGGCGGTCAATGACGATCCCGCTTTGGAGCAACAAGCGACGGATTGGGGTGAGATGGCGGTTCGCTTAGGTGAGCAGGGGTAGATGAGAACGGAGGCAGATTTACTTGCAAGAAATGGATAACACACTGGCGAAATTCTGCAAACCACGTGGCCTGCATTACTACCGTTACATGGATGACTGGATAATATTATGCAAAACACGGTATCAGTTACGAGTGGCTGTAAAACTCATGAATGCCTGCTTATAAGCGGTTAAGCAAACTAAGCATCCATTTAAAACCTATATAGGGAGAATCAAAAATGAAGGGTTTGATTTTTTACTCCGGACATCCTGCCCTACGCCCTCCGGGCCAGCTTCGCTGTTCAAAATTGTTCCAGACAATTTTGTGGGATACAGGATAACCCCTAAGCCAAGGGGGAATTTAACACTCGCTTGGAAGACTTGGGCAAACCACTTTAGCAAACTTCGGCAGCTTTATGAGCAAGGTACCCCAATAAAGGGTATCGCACAGTATGTTAAACGTTGGCTCAGTTGGGCAAGCGGGGGCGTAACTTTGAACATGCCAGTCAGTCTACAGCAAGGCTTTAACAGTGCGCTTGGGCGTGAGGTTAAAGGGTTGTTGGGGTGGTATGGAGGGGATGAGTTTACTGCTGGGTAAGGTGGTTGGACAGACACCTTAATAACCGAGAACTATACGGACTTGATGAGAAAGGGTTCTGGAAATTTCTGTTCGCCATCGGGGGAGATGGATCGTTTGAAAATAAGGGAGTGGATCATTAACAGCCGGTTCTTGGTGTTAAAGAGTCCTTTTAGTAAAGAGATAGTCTAATTAAAGTCTACGGTGGCTTCGCCACCATGTTATAGGCAGTTAAGAAAGCTTATGGCAATCGATAAAGTTAAATTAAAAAGGTTTGAGATATGTATGCTAATAAACAACTAATAAAAAAAAGTAATGATTACGGAAAGCAGAAACATACGCGAGGGTGCCTTTCACCGGCTAAATCGATTATTAAAAATCCGGTGATAGATACGTTAATCCAAAGAGCGGACGCGGTGCTCAACGATGTGATAAAACATCAGCACTTCACTGTCGTCAGCGACAACGCCAACGTCCGTGCAGCCCAACTCGACCCAGATACACGCGAGAAGGATGCTATACAAGCGCATAAGGATAGGGTCTTAATCACCCCGAACCAAGTGATACCGAGGCTGAGTACCACTCTATACATAACTCAGGAGACAAAACAGCTCCTCGACACGGGCCACTACTGGGGTGACGTGCCGGACGGTATTCCGGGCGGAGCACGCCGCCGATTCAGGATCCCAGCAGGGGCCATATTGGCCCGCGTAACCACTGAGCGAACTAAACACGACGGTGCCCCCGCGACTTACGACGTCATAGAAAATCTGAGTAGTGATGACACTGGCCATGCACGGGTAGATGGGGGATGGAGGGACGGTAAATGGGAGATAGACCATCTCCATAATGATGCGTAGAACAGCGCCCCGACCGTGAAGGTCAGCGAATGCGGGGGCTCAAGGAAGAGAGAAAAAACAAGACACCCGAATTCAAGTTCCAAGTGCACCACGTATATAAATTAGTTTGGTGCCTTTTTATTTCAGCTGAACAATTTAAACTCGATGGAATGACAAAAGTGTTTCGTAATCGAATAATGGATATCCGCTGGTTCATGCGAGTACTCAACGAAGCTATTGCGCGTAAAACTAATTTTGAAGATAACTGCACTCGCCGCTTATTTGGTATACGTTGATTTAAATCCAATACGAGCAAAAATCGTAAATCCTCCCGAAGAATCAGATTTCACGATCATTAAAAGACGCATCAAGCTATTGCAGGAACAATCAATTTAGAATGGGTGTTTTTGTTTCTTCTTTTATCCCAAATTAGTGCTAAATAGTACCGTCTGGATGCCATAACTAATACCAATTAAACCCGACTTTATACCAATCGATAACATCACTGTCAGCTTATAGTAAAACCATTAAGAAAATGAAATAACACCATGGCGTTCTATCAACTTTGGTCAAAATTAGCCGTACAGTTTAGTTTCCGTAACTGAGGTTAGTACAGCACAGAATGTATCAATATAAGGTAATTCCAGAGGGGCGCCACAGAGCAGGAGCTCTGCCATGACATGGGCGTGAATGTGTAGGTGCATTATAACTTACCAAATCCGTATTAGCGCAGGCTTACACCTATGCTCAGGGTAAGAATATTTATTTATAATCAAGGTAGAAACGGTACTTCGAAATGCCTTATAGAGTAGCTTTACTGTTTAAAATTGCTCTTAAAACTTGTAGAAACATAGGCTAACAATTTGGCTTGGTATTGTCTGTACGTAACGAGTTGGCTTAGTTGGACAAGTGATCCATGCCGAATTTACTGACAAGCACAAAGTAAGGGACGAATAGAGATCTTAGTTATCAAGTGCAAGTACAGTCAATACTTGACTCCTTACTGTGAGGTCGAGCGTAAAAAATCATAAATATTAATGAAGTAATGAAAAAACAACCCATGGTCGCTTTTTCATCATGTAACAGGCAGTAAAAAAGCCTAAAACACAGATAAACCCAATTCAGGAAGGTTTTAAATATGTATGAACAAGTCAAAAAAGCACGTGGTAATCGAGCAAGTTTAGTAAGCAAAAAAACGAGATCTAATAGTAAGTCTGCGGAAACAAGTGTGGTTCAAAGAGGAACGGGGTTAACAACCCTAAATGATTATATTATGTACCCAACACCTGAAGGAAAGAAAGATTTATGGGATCCTAGGCGCTGGAGATTGAACCCGCTTAATATTCTAGAGGGATGGAGAAACGCGAAGGAAGAGAGAACGACAGGAGGTTATCACGCCAGCTCTAAGCATGGTGCTCATAATACTGTCCTTAACTCTATGGGGCGAGTTCTTAACCCATCTAAAATGGTAAACAATTATGGTGGAGGTGACGTACGGCATGCCAATGATCAAGGCCGGTTTAACTCTGAAGCGTGGGAATCATATGCTTGGCGAAAAGCGAAGTCATTGTTTGAGACTAATGCACCTATGCCAGTTCGTTGGTTGAATGGTAGGCCTAATCCACCGCCAGCTAATCAGTCTACTTGGGCTGTGGTTATGGGTTTCCCTAATGCAGATGTAGGTATTACAGCATCGGCAAATAATGGCGGAATAGGCAATGTAGCTTCTGTTTCAGGCGTCAGAGTTGCGGTTAACTATGCTGCTGATCCAGCTGGAGCCAACCTGATAGCATGGCATGGACAGATGTACCCTTGCGCAGTCCCACTAGGCGGGGCTGGAGCAGCCATACTAAATGCTCCTGCCTTACCACAGCCTGGCCCCCCTGTAGGTAATAATGGGCAGGTTGTTATCATTCCTGCGCCTGTTAATTGGCAGGAAAAGCTAAAATATAGCTTAGGGCTAAACTATTAATTTTTAATAGGTTACTTAATTGAGCAATGGAAGTGTTGGGGTTAGACTCTATACTGTGTAATGACTAACGTTAGCAACAAATCGCAACTTGTTGGAATTATACAGTTCATAGTGAGCTGGCCCACGATCGTTCCATAAACATAGAAAATACCAAGCACAGCAATAAATTACCGATTAAGTTACTCATAACTCAACCTGCTAAAAAACTGAATAGGATAAGTTATGGATACCTTACATTCACCACCCAATACCAATGACACTGAGCAAACAGATTTGGTCAATTCGGAACAACACGAGGCAGCTATTGCTCTTCCACCTGAAAAGGTGCAACCTCAGGCTACGGCGAGTCTCAATATTTTCACCACACAAAAAACCACTGCACTGGCATTAATTGCCAAGTTACTGGCGTTTTTCCCCGGATTTACGAACCCACAACGAGATGATGTTATCATCGCAAATAGGATTTTAAACTTTGGCTTGGATGAACTGAAAACATCAGATCTGCCCATTGCCAAAGACGCCATGGACTCAGCGCGAAGCTTTTATAGCAAATATGCCAGTCTACTTGGGCTTGCCGTTGGCGGTACAATCAGCGCAGGTGTTGAGTGGCTACAACATACTTACCCAGAATATCAGGCAATTCGGGCGGCACATGTTGGCAGTGGCGTGATCGCCAGCTGGATAGTACACAATATTATGGGTGAATATGAAAGGCGTTTACATCAACTTAAAGAGCACCTGAATTAACTCAAGGTACAGCGCTTGTTTGACGCTAAGGCAGCACAACAAGGATAGCTGCACAATTCGGCCGTCCTTGTGATCCCCCAATCAAAAACCACAACAAACAAAGTCCTATAAAAAGCCAACCTCTATTAAGTGAGTAAGTAAGTACTTGCAATAGTGTAATTGCTTGTAATACTAAAATAAAAATAACTTTATTATTATAAATCATTAAGTAAATCTCTTAGCCTGAGTTCAGGTTAAATATCTACTCACTGAGCTAGTTTTTCAAACAGATGACATTTACCCCTAATGATGATTAAAAATCACCTTAAGCCAAAGGGGGCATTTAATCCTCAGCATGCTGAGCATCGTTACTTTTACCAAGTCAAGTAGGTCGGGTGTAGCTAAGCTAAGCTAATTAACCTCAGGTTTGGATAAGGGTTTTGGAATAGAAAATGTTTTGAAAACAAACATACGTATAATCCAATGATGATATTTTGCTCAATCTCAAGGCGCTTTTATGCAGTAATAGCGGGCTATTACAAATGAAAGCAACGCCGAGAGTGAGAAAAATAGCTTTATTGGGCAAATTCGCTTATCCAGAGCTGAGGTTAATTACGTAACTTCTCTTTCAGTCAAATAGATATAAGGAACTATGATGTCTAAAACCATTACCTATTATAACTCGGGCGCGGTCCCGCTCATTAATGCCAGCGAACTGCCATATGATGTGGTGAATCTGGCATTCCTGTCTTCTTCGTCTAACAACCCGTTCAATTTAGTATTAAGTGGTGCCATCGCTGCAACGGAGTCTAGCTTCACGAATAATACCATTGAGGCCATAAAAGCAATGCAACACAAGGGGCAGAAAGTATTGATCTCATTTGGTGGCGGCACAATGGGTTCCAACGCCTATCGTTCGTTGTCAGAGGACACAGCCAAGCTGGCTGACTCGCTGGCAAGCTTTGTGAAAAATAATCAGTTAGATGGCGTGGATATAGACTATGAAGATACCGCCGCGTTCACAGGTCAAGCAGGATACAACGGTGCACAATTCTTGATCTCATTGACTCAGGAGCTCAGAAAACGACTCCCAAGTCCTGACTACATCATTTCTCATGCACCTCAACCCCCTTATTTAGAGCAAGGCGGATACATGGCAGGTTATGTTGAAGTGGTAGAGCAGGTAGGACAAGAGATTGACTGGCTAAATGTGCAGTTTTACAACAACCCGCCATGGAGTGCCAACCCCGACCAAATTGTTAGCTCATATTTGAATTATACAAAGCTACCTAATATGTCTCCAGAGAAGGTTATTGCTGGTTTTCCTGTCACGCAGAACGATGCGGGGTCTGGGTATATGCCAGTGCAAACAATCATCAATGAAGTGATTAAACCTATCCAACAACAATCTAGCCTTGGCGGCATTATGAATTGGCAGTTCTCAAGTGACCACAATGGTGATTGGATCAAAGCCATTGCACAATCGCTGAATAGCTAAACCCACACATGATTTGTTGAATATAGGCCGCTTTTAGTGGCCTATGTTGCGACAGGGCGCAAGTAAGAGTTAAAGAATTCTCCATTAAAGTAGAATATACCAATTTAAACCCCACTTTTACCAAGTTGGTAAAACCCCCCTCTTTTATAGTTAATTCAACCAATTTATTTGGTTTTTCACATTCAGATCAACAACATTCAAGAAAATAGGACTTTTTATGAGCAGCCCAACCGCCGGAGAGAATAAAGGTACAACGGAAAACCCCACCTTAGTCAAAATAGTTAATCCACCCGTTCCACAGTTAACTTATGCTGAGATTGCACACCCTCACGCAAAAGGGATTATATACAATGGTACGATGAAGCCGAGCATTGCAGATAAGTACAAAAGTGAAGGTTATAGCTTTTGTATACGCAATCTTAACGCACCCACGACTCAATCTCCCCCAACTGCCAAAGGTTCTGGGCCAAGCACAATACCGCTGACGGCGCAAGAAACCAATCGAATCACCGGTGCAAATGACAAACATGGTTACGGGCTTGCTTTAATGCCTGTATATCATCAAGACGCAAGCAAAATTGGTGCTGGCACTGAACAGACAGCTCCATTTGATATCGCTACCAGTGTACTTAATCTACTCAGTGAAGCCGCGATCCCAATCGGCACGACTGTTTGGTTACAACTGACAAGCACGGAGAGTAGTTCGGGTTCAGGCCAAATTCAGGCTGTAGAACAGCAGATTTTTCAATCTGGTTACTCCGTGGGAATATTAGGCAACGAAGTGCAGCAACAACAGCAAACAAATGGCCGAGTACTGGAGTCTACTTATACACCATTTGAGCAATCTAGCAGCAACCCCCAAATACGCACTATTACCATTGGTGACAATGCTGGCTCATACCCGATTTATTGGGCTATTCAATAATACTCCCTTTCATATGCGAGCAGGCAAGCCATACCAAACCTGCTCTTAACTTAGAGTATTCTTTATGCATACTGTACTCAAATATACCGTTCAACCAGGTGACACGCTTGCACTGATCACGATTTCAATTAGAGCCAGTGCGGGGGTTAAAGCCAAAGAGGTTATCAAAGCTAATCCACAAGTGAACGTCGCGTTTTTATCAGAGCGCACTTTACTCAAAATACCCTATTGTTGCGCGGGTGGGCACTTTATATACCAAACTCGTATCGGCGATTCAGTCACCTCAATTTGCGAGGGGTTAGCCAATGCAGCATCACTCACGGTACTCGACTTAATTGATCACAATTACGCCATAAGTAAACACAAAGCGTTATTAGATCTGAGTAAGTTAAAGATCGACCAAGTTTTATCAATCCCCTACTCACCGGCATTACATGATGTCACAGCCATACCATGATATACCAATAAACACCGCTTCTTTGCCAAGAGACCCCCCCCGTTTTTTTATACGCTATGTCCATCGTCTGTGATATGACTAATAAGGACACACCTATGTGGCAAACCCATAAAAACCGTTTAAGGTCTGAGGCCTGTCAAAAGACAAGCGCGCTTTCACATAATGCACGTGATTTAACGCAAGAATGTAGCTGGTTAAAACAGCTACTCCACACGCGCATAACGCACTATTTTGAGCAAAGTGAGCACGCAACTGAATGGCACATTATTGAACCTGCAGAATTCACGTCTGCGCTGTCTTCCTATGGTCACTTCATTGAATCTAATAAACTTAGTACCTTAGAGCGGCTCCTGATCATTTTGGCATTAACCCCGGTGATCAACCCCTCCCTCTTTGATGTGCTATTAAGTATAAATGAACAAACAAACCGCCCTTTTACTGAGTTTGGTATGGTTGAGCGTGACGCAACCCTATACGCCAGCGCTGCCACAGCCGCATTTATTCTGGGTGGAAATGACGTGATGACTCAATGCCAAGTATTAAAAACGTTACACACAAGCCCGTTGTTAAAGCGGGTTTTATTACACTATGACGATGGGCATGCCCCCAGCCTATTAAGTGCACCATTAGCCTTAACCGCTGAGTATGTGCAAACACTGACCACCGCCACGGCATATACCCCTGAGTCAGACAGCACCTTTGCTGCATCACCTGTCAAATCAAATATGACGTGGCAAGACCTTGTTTTACCTACGTCAATTCAAACCCAACTAGACGACATCATTCAATGGGTAAAGCATGGAGAAACGCTCATCACAGAATGGCAAATAGGCAAACAACTACGCCCTGGATATCGCGCTTTATTTTATGGCCCACCCGGCACTGGAAAAACGCTCACAGCCAGCGTGCTGGGGCAAGCGGTCGACATGGCTGTTTATAAAATCGATTTATCAATGGTGACTTCAAAGTACATTGGTGAAACAGAAAAAAACTTAGAAAAGGTGTTTAGTTTGGCTGAGCATCGCCGTTGGATATTATTTTTTGATGAAGCCGATGCGTTATTTGGTAAGCGGCAAGCATCAAACTCTGCCAATGATCAATTTGCCAACCAAAATGTGGCGTATTTACTACAACGTATCGAGCGCTTTAATGGCATTGTCATTTTGGCGTCTAACTTTAAAGACAATATTGATAATGCCTTTTTTAGACGCTTTGAATCAATTGTGCATTTTGAATCCCCCAAGCCCGCACAGCGCTTAAGTATGTGGCAAAATGGATTTTGCGAAAAAACCCGACTTTCTCCAGACATTAACTTTCAGCAACTCGCAGATCAATACCCATTAAGTGGCGCTGATATTGTTAATATCATTCGATGTGTGTCGTTGAAGTTACTATCACAAGGCCGATCTGAAGTGCACCCTCGTGACATACACGATGCCATCGCTCGGACCCAAGCTCATCATACCCAACCTCGATGGTAAGACTAAATGCGCTTAATCGTAACTTTTACCAAGTTGGTAAAACCCATCAGTTCTATAATGACTAAGTCCTACTGAGGTTGGAAATGCCAACACTAAGTAACCTCGATTGGCATAGCTCGTTATATCTGTTTGAGACTATACCCACGGCATGAAAGACAAGGTCAGAAAATGCAACAAGTAATTGGCATGATAACACGGCAAAACTCGCTATGTAGTTATTTAACATACATAATTTTTAGCGCCGTTTACGCGTCAATTAGCTCACTCGCATGACCTAGGTGTGAATGAAATGGGTTGACTTATTACTGGTGAATCGGACATTAATCAAATGAATAGCAGAGGTAACATGGCTAATTTTGGCATGTTACCTCTTTTGAGTCACCAAGTTTAGCTGTGAAAAATAACGATTTAAAAAACACGTTATTTACCATCTAATCGGTAAGTTCATCCAAAACTTAGCATCATAATCTCTCTACAATTACTCCTGAATTTTAACGTAACCACATATTATAATTAAGGAACAACTATGGCATTTCCAACCTCAGTTAATGATCAGATCACCGACGCTGTTACACAAGCCAATGTGAAAGTACTAGGTGATGCACCCGCTATGTCAATGGGCAACCTATTTCAAGCCACATCTCAAGCACTGGCGAATGCAGCGCATAATGCGACCACCGCACAACAACAAATGGCCATTACCGGGCAAGCTGCCACCACAATGGGTGTAACGACGTTATATTCAATCGACACAGCCAGTACCGGTGAAGCCACAAAGACCATATTAGGTGCGGGTTGATTTTTAACAATTCAATATACCCCCCCTGACATTTTAGATAGCAATAGCAAAAGCAAAATGCACTGGCCTAGGCCGGTGCTTTGGCTCAATTAATAAGGTGAAAAAATGAGTGATAAAGATGCCGATGAAGCCACTGAAAGCCACATCGAACAAAACGACACAACCCTTGACTTAAATACTGACAAGATAAACGCAAAAACGAACGATGCGATGGCTATAACTGCGCAAGCAACGCCAATTGTCGAAACGCCTGAGACTGACAATAAACTGCTTGAAAGTCTTGACCCCATAATTCAACGCCAGCACTCAGATCTTATCTACGCACTTGGTGTAATAAAAGTACGTTTTCCGAATAAAGGCATAAAGAAACAATTTTTAAGCGCTGCCCGCACCCTTGGCGTTAATGAACAAGACTATTATGGGGTATTTACTAATAATAATGCCAACACAGATCGTGACAAATATTTATATCTTGCCGAACAAGTGCAATGGGTACTCTCTATAAAAGCGCATTATCAGTATTTACTCATGCCTGCAACGCAGCAGGTACTAGCTTCATTTATCGCATCACTTAAAGCACCCAGCGACACACTAGAGACTGTTTATAGCAGTGTGATTGGTACCAGTTATATAAGTGACAATAGTCTGAACCTGCCTGAAGTTGTTTGTGAACAAATTTACTCTCAGACCTTGGATGAATTGCACCGTACCATTAAGGAAGTATCATCGGCGCAAACCACAGCGATCCAAGGTGTCATTAAAGAGTTAGAGGTTACACCAAATATGGGGGTGACCCCCTTCGATAGAGCGCGTAATTTTGTGGCATTTCGCTACCCTGATATGTATGAACATACCCATAAAATGCAAACCGGATCAAACACGACACAAAGCGCATCATTGTTACGTATTGATATGACTATGTTTGATTCTGTGTCAAGCCACTCTATTGTCGATATGACATTCGTCTATCAAGAGAACAGTTCAGACAAGCAGCATTATTATTATTGTCGGATAGATGTGACTGGTTTGTACCCCTTTATTAATACTGCTATCCAAGCTTTCACCCCAGTACAGCCTTTGATATGAATACTGTTCTTTGAGGATCGAAAAAATGAATTTATCAGATGAGACGCACAATGCAGCTCAACCAGATGTGGTCAACACAACTAGCCAAACTCAAGAAACGCTGCAATGTAACCATGAACACCCCCATGGACACGTGTATGCAATAGGCTATGTTAAGCCGTATTTCGCAACAATAGATTTAGAAAAACAGTACGAGGCCGCCGCAGAATTTACCAAGCAATCTACTACCAGTTTTGATCAGATTTTTAACTATGTAACGTCGCCTAATGAGCAGCCGAATCTTCGTATTCGCCCTTTTTTGTACCTCGCACAACAAGCAACTTGGGTATTTACCATTAATAATGTTGATACATATACGTTATACCCAAGAACACTCACACAATTAAATGCGCTGATCCAAGCGTCAACTAAAAACGAGGTTATTTTAGTCGGGTTAGTCGAGCGTATTTCTGTGGCTGGCAGCCATGGTTCAGAAGCGCTCCCTAGCGTTCTGGTCGAGCATTTAATTGATACTGTAGACGGTACAAAAAGTCCACCAAAAAAAACCAGAGAAGGTGCGTTAGCACAATTAAAACCCAATATAGGCCGATCAAACTTGGAGCGCGCTAGCAATTATTTAGTCACGCATTTTGATCAAATCAATACTAGTCAAACGCAAAATGAGATCATCGATAACGTCAACGCCGTGCATTTTCAACATGTGTCATTGCATGATGACCGCTCCATTATAGAGGTTATTCTTTCTAATCCGAATGACACCCGATTTGCGTGTAATATTGATGTGACAAACGCGTACCCTTTTGTGTCATCTAAGCTCGCCCCCTTTGCTAAAAGCAGCTAGGAGTTACTTATGTATCACAAGAATGAATCAACATATCAACACCTTAAAAAACCAATGGTGTTACAACGTGCACTCACCGAAAAAATTGAATTTGAGACGCAACCAATGAGTAATCAATATGTGTATTGCGTGGGTAATATCAATGCTAAATTTCCTACGTTAAATTTAGAAAAAGAACTCAACCAAAATAGCATCATGTCATCTAACCCATTACCCTTGCTTGAAAACGTGAATGATAATATTGCATTAGCACGCTTAAACCGGAATACGCAATTGTATCAAGCCCTCTTTAAAGGCCTCAGTCAACCGCAAAATAACTACATTGCTCGGGCGATGGATTGGGTGCTAGATAACCGCTTTAATGAACAGCAATATAACCTTATTCTGACTAACGATGAATTGCTTACGCAGTGTATTTCAGCACTGGGCCGTAACGAGTCATCTACTGATGGGCAAGTTGTCGTGATTGGCGTAGCCTCTGGTGCACACGAGATGCACGTCACTGCGATTATGCCAACAGCGGTAATGCCCTATGGTCAAGTGTGTCATGGTGAAAAAAGCACAAATACACATTTCACGCAACTTGTTGAGGAAATTACTGCCCTCGATAGTTCTGCTGGCAACACTGATAACACGCGAGCGCTTAACTTTGTGTTGTATAACAATGTTGATGTGTATAATCATTCTTATAATTTATACTATAACTCAAGTTCAGATGGACCCAATCCCAGTGGTTATCAGTTGCTCAGTGTAGACACTGACATGTTAAACAGTGGAGATCGTATTGTCGTCAATGTGATTTTTAAATACCAAGGGATCAATACGGGTGCACTACAATATTGGTATTGTCGCGTTGATGTGACTGGTGAATATCCTTTTATCGTGCTGCCTTGGCAACAGTATTTACCGAGTGATAGCTTGTAGTGTTTCTCAATAGCGCAACAAGCATAAAATCACCACTTAATATAAAAATCAATCATTTAAACCAAATTATTCACCGCAAAAAAATAAAAAAAGCAGCGCATTACGCGCTGCTTTAGTCGGGGGAAATAAAACTCGGGTTACTTACGGCAAGCTGCCGTATCAAAATCAACAATAATGCTGGTATTACTCGCATCACCGTTAATTTTTAAATATGACCAATGCTGAGTCCCTGCCGGAATATAAATACATTCCGTTTGCGTACCACTATTTGATGTCGCATCATTATCAGTGTCACTTGGCCAGCCACCATTTTTGTATAAGATCTCTAAGTTACTTTGGCCATGCGCTGTGGTAATTGCTACGCTTTGTGCTGCAGACACATCAGCAATACTTAACCAAAGCGTACCATTGCCTCCTAAGCAACTGGCTGTGCCTGCTTCTAAACGACCACCCGTGATAGGCGATTGTGTCAAACAGGCATTTGGTACTTGTGAAACTGGTGGAGTTGTACCTCCAGCTTTAACCAATACGGTATAATCTTCTACTTCACCATCACCAATATTGCCGCATGCGGTGTTTGCAGCGCTACTATATTTCATAGCAAGGCGCATTCTTAAAGATTGGCCAACTAAGCCAGCTGGAACGCTCAGCTCACCACTGACAGCGCCTTTACCAGACACATCTGTGAGTACTTTTTCATTGTCACTGAACGTGCCATCATTATTACTATCTAACCATGCAGTCCAATGTTCAGTGTAAGTACCACCTGGCGTTAATGTCAGCGTATTCTTACCTTCAGTCAACTCAATTACTTTACTGGTAAAGTCTTGGTAACCAACACCTTGAGACGGGTTCGTAAAACTGCCTGATTGCACATTCGCAATCCACTCATAGCGCGTATTACCTGACGCTTCACAATAGCTTGACTCATTCACTGTCACTTGTGCAGTTGACGTGTTTGTCAGTCCTAAGTTGTCAGTCACTTTAAGCGTAGCGCTATAGTTGCCAGCCGCTGCGTAAGTGTGAGTTGGCGTAGCACTGGTGCTTGTTTGTCCATCACCAAACTCCCATTCATACGCGGAAATTGAACCATCAGGGTCAGATGAACCAGCACTGCTGAACGTAATGGCATTGCCAAGCTCAACCGAGTAAGGCCCATTGGCATTCGCCACCGGAGCTTGATTGCTCGCAGTAATTGTGACATTAGCCGCATCCGTTGCGGTGTTACCATCATTATCTGTCACCTGTAACGAGGCACTATAGTTACCCGCTGATTGGTAGCTATGTGTTGGATTCGCAAGCGTAGAAGTGGCACCATCACCAAAAGCCCATAAATATGACGTGATTGAGCCATCACTGTCATTCGAGCCTGTGCTGCTAAATGTAATATCTTGACCTATCAGTGCTGAATAATCCCCATTCGCCTCAGCGATTGGCAGTCCAGATGCCGCACCTCGTTCATAATAAACGACCAGTGAAGCACCACTATATTCTAAAAATGGGTCAATCATAATATTGAGTGTACCGCCACCAGCACCAAACTCACAGTACTCACTTAGACGCGGCGCGCTGAAAGGCCCACAATCATACGTGGTTTTATCGGGTGTCGCATTCATACTCATATAAGCATCGGGATCACCTTCATAACCACCAGGCATAACCGCAACGGTGCGTACTGCATCTGCCGGTATTTGATATTGATACGTTTTTACCGGTGCTCCTTTGGCTGACGCCAAGTCTTTCACTTCGGTTAAAAACACTCGCTCACAGCCATTACACAATGTACTGTCTTGGGCCGTAATGACGCTTAATGTGGCATTAGAATAAGCGGAAAATGCATCGACTGCTGCATGATAAGTTTCTGTACTTGAAGGAGAAGAAACCGTCACGAGTTCAGGGGAGCCTGCGCTTCTAAACGAGATAAAATCAGCATCCCAGTTATCACCAGTTTTAGTTGGGGCTGCGCCTTTAGACACATACATGTCAGGGTCTTCATCGTACCCGTCAAGATAAAATGCAACTGCTTCAGTGCCAGCTGGCACCGACATTTCAAAGTTATCAACTTCGCCTTTTTGTGCTGATATATTATTAAATGTTTGAACCGTCGTACCTTGCGGTTTTGGGTTGCCACCTAGTCCATCCCAAGGGTGATCGGCGTTACTGGTTAAGTCGTCTAAGCCAACTGCGATCAAATTACTATTAGACCAAAGCGTCGCTCGTGCTGAACCGTGTAATGCTGCTGTCATGCGTTCAACTTGATCTTGAGTATACATCGCGTAGTTGTCTGAATAATGCATGAAGTTTTCGGTGTTAGTTGGCTCACCTAAGCAGTTTGTCGCATTATCTTGCAACACGCTGCTGCTCATTTGCGGTGTATCACACGAACCATCCCCCGTAGCACTACAAAATGGCTGTGAATGTACTGTACATTCACCATCAAAAGTGTGAGGAAGGTTTAAAAAGTGACCAAATTCATGTGTTAATACTGAGCGGAAATTTTCATTGGTGTTTGCACCAACATAGTCCCCATTGTATACCACCCGTGCTAAGCCGGCTTCTGACATACTGACCTGAGGGTACCATGCCACCCCTGAGTTATTGGTTTTGCCATCCGCATATAAGTCATGCTGGATGTAAATATTCATGTATTTAAAATTGTCCCATGCATCCGCTGCAATTTGCGCATCAGCTTTTTCACCATCCCCATATCCAGCTTTCTCTGCATGACGCACGATGCCATTGGTGGCATTACCACTGGGATCTTTCTTGGCTAAAACAAATTCAATATCTAGATTTTCTCGGATTGCCTGAAACTGGGCAGCAATAGGACCATCATCCGTGATCAATCCTCTAAAGTCTTCATTGGTTTTATTTAAACCATCAATAATTTTTTGCTCAGTTAAGCAATATGTGCCAGTCTCACAGTTGTATCTATCGCCGTATACATGTACAACAACGGGAATATAGTAACGTCCAGCCACGCCATTACCATTGGCTGCTGCTTCATCTGATGCTTGTGCCATACGTTGTTGTATTTGGCTTGTCAAACTACTTGGGAGTAATGCTTGACGTGCATTCTCTTTTTGTAATACGTTCCAGTCTTGCAAGTTCGTATCTGTACCACAAATCTGCCCTGAGCTCGCTTTATGAAACGCACTAGACTCAAGTGACACACTGCTTTGCGACTGCGCCGTCAGATTTTGAAATGACTTAGACTCTACTATTTCACCGGCAAAGGCTGAAGTCGACGACATACCTGCTAGTAACATCATAAGGTAGCTTTTTTTATAATTATGCCCGTGTATATTTTGCCTACTTAGGCTGCATAAACCCCTAAAATTAAATAGCATGATTCTCTCCTGTGAGTATCTTTACATGTTGTTGTGTCGCCATATAGTTGACGACTTTATTTTTATATTCGCTGCGCATTTTGACATTTCAAACTCAATACTTTGAAAAGTAAAAATACATTTTTTGAATCTGTAAACAGAAAAACAACACAAGCAAATACGACTTCAAACTGTCAGCTTGTTTATTAAAATTACAATACAAAACCACCTTTGTATACAATATAATTTATATTTTTGCATTTAAATTTACTTAACATGAACATTTTATGAAGAATTAATTTACAAAACCAAACCTGAAAAATGGAATAATCTATAGGGGAAATACTGAAATAAAGTAAAAGTAATGCGTAATCTACTGGTTCTAGCACTTATATTCCGTAAAACACAGAGAATGGAAACCTATAACAAGTAGACCTATCACTCACACCATGTAACATCAGTCCAGCCATAACCTTGTACTCACATTAAAAAGGGGGGAAACACATTTATGGGCATCGTACGCTCATGTCGTTACTTAACCTCAGCTCTGGATAAGCGAATTTGTCCAATAAAGCTATTTTTCTCACTCTCGGCGTTGCTTTCATTTGTAATAGCCCGCTATTACTGCATAAAAGCGCCTTGATATTGCAAAATATCATCATTGGATTGTACGTAAGTTTACTTACAAAACATTTTCTATTCCATAACCCTTATCCAAACTTGAGGTTACTTACTAAAAGCCATGTAACTCGTAAAGATAAAAAATTCAGGATAGTATCTGATCACACTTAATTTAAATCTTAAAATCAATGGCTATCACCGTACAATTATTCCCGCTATGGGCAATCTTATTTTCAGCGTTCGCATTTGTATTTCCTATCTACTTTGTTGATCTGAAAAGTATGATTATTCCTCTACTCATGGTGATCATGCTCACCATGGGGCTCACACTGACACCCAAAGATTTTTTGCGTGCCACAGAGAATAAAAAAGCAATTTTTATCGGCATCTTACTGCAATTTTCCGTCATGCCTATTTTGGCATTCTTATTGGCAAAAGGCATGAATTTCGACACCCAATCATTGATAGGGCTCGTATTAGTTGGCACCGTAGCAGGTGGTACCGCAAGCAACGTGTTATGTTATCTCGCTAAAGGTGATGTTGCTTTATCAATAACCATGACAGCCATCAGCACCTTAATAGGTGTCATACTTACGCCGGTACTAACCACACTCCTTATTGGCGAACTCGTCAATATTCCAATCATAAATATGCTCGTTAGCTTATTCAAAATTGTGTTGCTCCCCGTCACATTGGGGGTAATATTAAACCTATACTGCAATAAGCTCATCACGAAGAGCTTACCAGCATTACCAATGCTATCGATGGGCGCAATTGTCTTCATCATTGCCATTGTGGTGGCACTGAATCAAGCCAATTTAGAAAGTACGGGTCTGGTCATTATGCTTGCGGTGATCTTACATAATGGGATTGGACTACTGCTCGGATATTTTGTACCTAAGCGCCTTGGGTGTGATGAACAAGTTTGCCGAACCATCGCCTTTGAAGTCGGAATGCAAAACTCTGGCTTAGCGGTTGCTTTGGCAATGAAGTTCTTTACTCCCAGCGCAGCTGTCGCCGGTTCTTTATTTTCAATATGGCATAATGTCAGTGGGTCATTGCTTGCGAGTATATGGCAAAAGTCAGCAGTGCCTAATATAACGAAGAAATAGCGGCAGTCGTATAGGCCACCTAGGTAAGACTGAGTTATATTGTACAGTCTTACCTTTATAACACGTTAGTTCAACGTAAAGCATGATAATTGAACAAGACTTTAAGCAGCCGATACAGTAACTTAAGTCTGTCCTCTCGGTTAAATTGAATAATAAGTGATACGTTAAAAGCCCTTTATCAACTTAATGTAACTGACTGTTTATTTTCCATTGATAGGTAGTTATGTGCACTCAAAGGGGCGCTAATGTAGTAACCTTGCAACATGGCATTTTCAAAACTTTTTATGTAATCCAGCTGATATCGATTTTCAACGCCCTCTACAATGACGGTCAGTTTAGAGCGCTTCGCCGTCGACATGATCTGTTCAAGTGATTTAGAGGTGGCGTGCCTGTCACGTACTTCGCCTATATAAGATTTGTCTACTTTTATTGTTTTGTAGTAACCATTACTGAGAAGTTGATAACTCTTTCTATCATTGCCAAAATTGTCGATTGAAAATCGACACCCTAAATTGATAATTTTACGCATATTACTTTTAATCAATTCGCTCTCTGTCAAAGTATCATTTTGCTCAACCTCAAAAATAATAAAGCTCGCAATTGCTGGGGCACCTTTTAGTAATTGTTTAAGATGACCAAATAAGTGCTCAGTGTTTAGCTCTTGCTTAGTAATATTGACATGAATGGGCGTCAGATCCTTTTTGCTATCTAGCTGGACTTTGAACAAAGAAAACACTTGGTTAAGCACAATCTCCGTCATTCCCTCTTGTAAACCGGGTTGACTCTTAAGCATCGGGATAAAAGTTTTTGGTCCAAGGTTTTTATGATTTTTCCAGCGGATCAATGCTTCATAGCGTTTGGGTTTGTCCAGATCACTCGGAATGTACATTGGCTGAAACACCAAGTAAAAATCATCTGGATTAAACGAGATGCTGCTCGTGAGCTTTCTAAGTACATGCTTTTTATACATTTCAGCTTTATACAATTGCTCATTATGAAAAAAAGTGCCATCTTCACTCTCCAATGCGTGATCCATCGAATAAGTTAACCTACGTTGCACTTTGTCCATACCGTAAATCGCCGAATATCCCGTCAAACTTAACGATGATATCGCGTAATCAATAGGTACCTTGGTACCACTGATTAACACCTGTTCGGGTAGTTTATGTAATATGTCTTTTTGCTTTTCTATGGCTTCTTGTGTATTTGACCCTGTACCTTGAGTGACAAATGCCATCAACATATATTCAGAATCGTATAAGGCTAATGCAAAAGGCTCACAAGACTTACTAATCGTATTGAACAACTCCGAGAAAGACGCTAACTGTTCATCTATGTCATCAAAAACAGGTTGTTTACCTAACTTAATCAAAGATATGTGGTACCGAGTAAACTTTCGCTCAACTTTGAGCAGCTTTTGCATAAATTGACGGTAGTTTGGAATATCACTATCACCGTGATAGAAAATCTTTTTGCTCAGCGCCGATTTTGCTTTTTTAATTTCTCGTAATGCTTTTTGATCTTTTTTCCGTAAAGTACTCATCCGTACTAAAGCCACAATACTGACCACAGCCACACCAACTGCCAGTAATAAAAATAGATTATTCATGGTGTATCCTTTAATGCGAAAAATTTTCTCGCATTAAACAATACAAAAGTGAAGAAAGTATGTGTTTATTATAGAAACTTGTCAGAATAATTACTTCATCGGCGCGGCACTTTGTTAGCCTGTCGGTTAAGCCCCCTACTTGTTAAATATTGTGGAATCATCTGAGATATATTCAACAATTCCCGCAGAGGCTAAATGACTAAAAAAACTGTGCTAAATAATCATTATGATGATGTCCGTTTCCAATACTCTCCGTAACCCACTGGTCATTGTAGTAGGTATTTAGGTAGCGCTCACCACTGTCGCAAATCAATGACACAATGGCTCCCGTTTCTCCTTGACGTTTCATCCTATCAGCAAGATGCAATACGCCCCATATGTTCGTCCCTGATGAAGGCCCCACCTTACGTCCTAGCTGTGCACTCAGCCAATGCATCGCTGCAACACTTGCTTGATCCGGTACTTTGAGCATTTCATCGACTACACCAGGTATAAAAGAAGGCTCAACTCTGGGACGACCTATCCCTTCTATTTTACTGCCACAATGATGCGTCAAGGTCACATCTTGTGTCTGATAATAATCATAAAAAACAGAATGCTCAGGATCAACAACCATGAGTTCTGTCTCGTATTGCTGAAAACGTATATATCGACCTAGCGTCGCGGAAGTCCCCCCTGTACCTGGGCTCATCACTATCCAGCTCGGTATACTAAAAGGCTCATCTGCCATTTGCTTAAAAATACTTTGCGCAATGTTATTATTTCCCCGCCAATCAGTCGCCCGCTCCGCGAACGTGAATTGGTCCATATAAAACCCTCCCATTTGCTCAGCAAGCTCCCTTGAGACGGCGTAGATCTGATCGGTTTGTTCAACTAAATGACATTGTCCATTATAAAACTCAATTTGCTTTATTTTTTCCCGCGCCGTGGACTTAGGTACGACAGCAATAAACGGTAAACCCAATAGCTTAGCAAAATAAGCTTCTGATACTGCTGTACTCCCTGAGGATGACTCTATGATGGGGGTATCCTCATTTATTTTCCCATTACACAACGCATATAAAAATAATGAACGTGCTAGACGGTGCTTTAAAGAACCCGTTGGGTGCGTGCTCTCATCTTTTAAGTAAATAAGTATATTAGGATGGCTTTTTAAGTCTAATCTAATCAGGTGGGTGTCTGCAGAGCGAATGTAGTCTGCTTCAATTGTTTTAATCGCCCAATTTATCCACTGTCGATTCATAATTTACTCCCGAACTCATTCACATCAATAGTGCTCTAAGACTGGCATCTTTTTGATGCCAGTGCAAAAGTTCACGCTGAATATTAAGCCTCTTTGAATTAAACGTGTCCTTCAATTGACTGAGTATGATGTAATCTATTTCTTGGGTCTAGCTGAGCTTTGATCCGCTGTAGGCGAGGATAATTATCCTTGTAATAGAGCACTTGCCAATTATCTAAATCAACGTCAGGGTAATTCACATAACACCCATCCATCACTCCATCTGAGACAGGCCCTAATGCACCGTACATTCGAGTGTAAAGCTTACGCATCCAGTCAATATTATAGTCATCATGAAAAGGTGAAAACCAGTACGCTTGATATTGTAATTTTAAAATAGAATCACGGTGCGATACGGCCGTATCATATTTCCCAATAGTATTTATCTTCCCACCATAAGACGATATTTGTACCGCCGCTGCAGGGTTTATAAAACCATCAGCTGTGAGCATTTCCCAAAGAGTGTCTATTTGATGTTCAGGAAAAACATCATTCATATACGCGGATTTGTACTTGGCCCTTGCGCCACCAGCTCCACCACCACCGACAGTTACTGCCATCCACCATGGAATCGTTAAATAACTCCCTAAAGGCTGTGGTGCATTTAGGGAGTTTGGCACTAAGCTGCGAGAAGCTTCTCGGTGTGGCGCGAAACTCACTTCTGCAGCTCGTAGTTGTGGCTCATCAAAAATAGCGATAATAAAATCGTCAATTAATGCTGGCGTATCACCGCTATAAGTGATCATTAAATCCAGCGAGCTGGCTGGACCTACTTTTTTATTCAATGTAAATGACGTATGTAGTCCATTGTACTTATTATTTTCACCGCGGTTTATCGCGAAAAAATGCGCATAACGTTGTAACAATGCAGCAATACATGCCACGTAAAGGGCTTTAAACAGCTCGGCTTCTGCACCCTGCATATACATTAAATCTTCAATATTTACATGGTATTAACTATATATCGGCTCACGATTAGAACAAATGCCACTTTAGTACGCATTAACAAATACACGCATAAAAACCCTTTTATTGCCTTTATAAATGCAATTTCATTTCCACCAGTGAACTCCTTAGACCAAGCTTTTCATATGCCTTAATCGCTGAGACATTCTCGCTATACACATCCAAATAAAAATCACATATCCCTTTTGATTTTGACCAATCAATTAAATGTTGAATAACCGCTTTATTTAACCCCTTTCCACGATGCTCTGGTACAACATACATAAACCCTAAATAACCATGCTTTTCATGTAAAACCGATTACTTTGAAGTGCGAATTTGAACATAACCAGTCGCGATGATAGTTGCTTGGTGCTCTACGACCAGTAAATAAGTTTGGCTATCGGCGACAAGAAAAGGTAAGTCATAATAGCGTGCTTGTTGCGCTTTCAAGGCGTCATTGAATGGTCTTTCAGCTTCAACTACCGCTTGTTCAAACTGCGCCAATCGAAATAAGTCTTCTAATGTTGCAACCCGAAAAATCATGTTAATACCCATTATTTAATTCACTTTGAATATTAAAATACGTTTTTTTATGCCCGATAAACATAAAAAGCACCTTAGTGGTGCCTTTTGT
>NZ_JAGJEF010000062.1:0-32403 GCF_018100875.1 Pseudoalteromonas sp. MMG012 | reverse complement strand
TCGCCCTGACGTAGGTCAGGGTCCATGCGTATATTGGAGTAGATGTGTGGATCCTGAACCAAGTTCAGGAAGACGACGTGGGTGATCTAGGCTTAGGCATGCCCTTTATTGATGAGACATTCAAGCTCGACACTCTTATCGTTTCACACAAGCTCAACACTTCTTCGTCGTACACAAGTTCACACTCATTTGTCGCACACAAGTTCAACACTTATCGTCGCCCTGACGTAGGTCAGGGTCCATGCGTATATTGGAGTAGATGTGTGGATCCTGAATCAAGTTCAGGAAGACGTAGCGGTCAATATACGTTCAGTGAGGCTGTAACACTGAGCGTAATCGAGCGCGATATCTCAAAATAGTAATTGAGTGCTAAAAATTATAGCTGATGTTCGCTGACGTAATACTGTAGTCTTTGCTATTGAAATAGCGAACATTAGTTGCCCATTGACTGTTGAAGTTGTATCCGAACTCAGCAGATAAAATTAGATTCGTTTCGCTTCCTTCACTTTTTACACGTTTAATATTAACGCTTGAATCTGATTCTGCACCAATACCTGCTTCTAGATAGAATTGATCGATGTATTTTCGATAGTGCACTTTAAACGTTAACAAATTGACTGAATCGCTTTCTGAAAATGGTTCGTCATACACTACGTTAACAGTACCATCTTCAGTAATGTGGGTATAACGTTCATGGCCGTCTACGTCTAATGATATTTTACTAAGGTAACCGTGGATATTTAAATATGATGTGTCACTTAATGTGATCATTTTACCGATGCCAAGCTCAATGAAATCTACATCTATATCAAAATTGCTGCCGCCAGAGAGTGATTGTTGATTGTGTTCTAATGCAAAGAAGCCGTGCATATCGGTTGTGGGCTGTCGGTATACGCCAGTTAGATAAAAAGCGGGGAAAGCACTTTTAACTGAGAGCTGTGGGCCTTTTACTTTTAGGTCACCTAGATCAGATATATTGAGTTGTGAGTAACCAACTTCCAATGAATTAGAGGGGGTGCTGTGAGCATGCGTTGCTGCAACTAAGCAACAGAAACTTATTATTAACCTTTTCAAAAATACAGACCTTTATAACATTTAGCCGCCAATAATACCGAAGCCGATAGATGCTGTAAATATTGACATAGCCAGCTGAAAAGTCGCAACACCTTTTGGCTGGTTTATAGCGCAAAATTGTTGCCAGTTATTTTCATGGCCGCCCTGAAAGCGTTCACTAATTTAACAAAAGCGGAATTTTAAATTGGCAATAAATTATGATGTATTTTGCAATATACGAATGAAAGTGCATTGCAAAATGGTGCGGGCCTAAATTTAGGCGCACTATTTTCTCACCATAAACACCGCATTATTTAATTATGTTAAATTTTGTTTTCATGTAATTTATTGATTTTAATTGTTTTATTTGTGTACAAGCCAAACCGTAAAGTGAATACTGATTTTATGCTGTGAAAATGACATTGCTCTGATCACTGGCATGAATATTTAACTGTTGTGTATTACCAAACACCGAAACAGCTTTATGTTCCTGCTTTTAACTAAGCGTTGTTGGAACACCTGTATTTATTGGCAAAGCAGAGTGATAACGCTGAGCTTATTGAGTAATTTTATTAGGTTGGAGAGCAAACATGATTTTGAGATATATGTTTATTGCTACAAATGTATTTTTAGCTGCATGTGGCGGTGGTTCCCAAAGCGATAGCAGCACACCAGCAGTAACAACCCCCAGTTCTGGTCAAGATACACCACCACCCGTTGTAGAACCTGAGCCGGTAACTGAACCAGTGCCAGAGCCTAGCATATTGAGCCTCGAAAACGTGACCGTTCCTGCGCAGTTTGATTGGTCTATGTATAAAGACGACGAAGTGAAAATTAAAACCGTCAGCACAACAATGCGGCCCGATGGTGCACTTGCTGGTATTGGCGGCAAGCACTTTATGAAAATTGTGGCGCTTGATGCAAACCGTAATGAAGTTGAAAACCCATTGCAAAAAAGCTTAACAGATAGAACCGGAGAAACACGCACCAAATTAAAATTCCCAAGTGAATGGTATGGGGTAAAGATAGAAGTTACCGTAGGAAACAAACTGTGCAGCAAGGTGTTCAGTAAAGACGAAATCACCGGTGAAATAGAAGTGCCCTGTGATATTGAAATTCCCGTTGGCGATGGAGAATAATTATGAACATGAAATATAGCCTAAGCCTTGGCATCGCACTTGTTTTTCAAACGTCTTATATATTTGCCGCAGCGACTGAAACCAATACGGTTGATAATCAAGATGGTACGTTCACTTACACCCAGAAAATTAATAAAGACAGTACATCACCTCATTATGTTGCACCAAGTGGGTACGGTTTTAATTATTATTCACACTCAGGGCAAGACTATGGTTGGCAGCACAGTTTCAGTGAAGCATCAAATCCGTTGGTTAAAATACAGAGTGCAATCTTATTGATAAGAGGTTTCGATATTGACTCTGAAGCTTTTCATGGCACCAGCGGTGAATATGACGGTATTAGTGTTGATGGTAATGACCTAAACCCTGGTTTATTACAAGGGACTAATGGCACTTGGTCAGAAACGCCATTTGATGTACCAACATCCTATATTTTGGATGATGGCTTAATGGATGTGTTTTTAGACATTGATATGAACCATAATTATGTTTGGTGGAGAACAACGCTTGACTACAGTCTTTTAACCATTACCTATGCAATAACTGCAAATGATGCACCTTATACACCCACACTGAATGGGTCACCTCAAGGGTGTGCAACCGCAAACAACGATTTTGTTGTGAATGTATCAAATAGTGCAAATGCAGACCCTGATGGGGACGTGGTTAGTTATGAATATCGTTGGTTTGTTGATATAGGCCAAGGTGAAGTGGTTGATGATGAAGTTGCAGGTAAAACGGATCATTCGGGTAATACGGTATTATCGTCACAGGTGAACGCGGGCGAAACGTGGCGTGTACAGGTGATAGCAACTGACAGTAATGGCCTAGTGAGTGACCCTGCATTCTTTACTTGGATGTTAGGCGACAATGACAGTGATTGTGACGGTATCAATGATAACAATGACGATTATCCAAACGACGATAAACGGGCAAGTAATAATTACTCTGTTGAGTCAACGCTTGCGTACGAAGACTTGTGGCCAGATAAAGGAGATTACGACCTAAATGATTTAGTGATCACTCATCGCTTTAACGTGGTAAAAGATGCCAATGGGTTGGTTAAGCAAATTGACTTAGCCGGCAGTATTCAAGCCAGGGGTGCTACACTGGCCAGTGGTTTTGCAATTGCTTTTTCAGGTACCACCAGTGCCAATGTAGAAAGTATTAATGTGGCGATTAACGGCCAATCTGAGGCGGTTACCGCAGAAGCAGGTCACAGCAGTGAGTTAGTGGTCGCGGTCTTAAAAAATACCCATTCAGCAACCAATGATTCGCTAACATATTCATTCTTTAATACCCAAAGTGGAGATGAACGCTCGGTTATTCCAGTAACGATGAGCTTGATTTTTGTTGAACCAGTCAGCCCATTGGCAATTGGTAATGCACCTTTTAACCCGTTTATTTATAGAGTGAGTGACCGAGGTCGAGAAGTACATTTGCCAAACTATGCCCCCACAGCGTTAGCAAATACAGGTTTTTTCAAAACCGGTGCTGATAATACTGAAGTAGGGGGGGAGACTTATATGACCCCAGCAGGGCACCCTTGGGCACTTGAAATTTCGACATCTTGGTTGCATCCGATGGAGTCGGTTGACATTATTCAAGCATATCCTGCTATTCAAGACTGGGCTGAAAGCCGCAAGGCAAGGGGCGCAACTTGGTACAGCACACCTGTTTCAGGTAAATGCTGGAAGTGTAACTAGTTAACTTCAGGTTTGGGCAAGGGTTTTTGAATAGAAAATGTTTTGAAAACAAACATACGTACAATCCAATGATGATATTTAGTTCAATATCAAGGTGCTTTTATGCAGTAATAGCGGACTATTACTGCATAAAAGCAACGCCGAGAGTGAGAAAAATAGCTTTATTGGGCAAATTCGCTTATCCAGAGCTGAGGTTAATTAGCACTTCTTTTAGAAAGCACCGTCATGAGGCGGTGCTTTTTTAAACTGATATGATCTGTTTAAAAGTGATAAATAAATTGTATATTGCCATCGGTGCGTTTTTCATAATCATAAGATTCTTCGCCGTAACCCGCTTCAAGTCGCACAGCCCACCCTGAGTTTAGGTTGCTAGACAAATGGTACTCATAGCTTAGACCAATACCTTGTGTGGTTTGATGATCAAAAAGGCTAATACACAGAAATGTTGAATCAGAACAGCGAGCGTCAGTTTTTCGAGCCCCAACAGCGCCAATGAATGCCCCGTATTTATGTTTACCGTTTAATATTTCTGCGCCCAAACTGAAACCATCATCTAACCCCGCTTTGTAGTTAGCATAATATCGAATATCTGAATTTGTTAGTGAGATGGTTGGTACAACTAGAAATGGATAACCCCCACCCAATGACAAGTCAACAGCTTTAGCCTGAGCGCTATATATAAAAGTTGACACGATTAACGCAGAGTATGCGAGTATTTTTTTATGCATTTGAAATATCCTTTTATTTTAAAATTACATTGGGTACGCAATATACACTACATGCCACGAATGATATCTAATAAAAGGTACAAATTATGTTTTTATTTGTATTTTTTAGCGTTGATATTTACGGTATTCATTTCTGACCTAAATAGACTACGAAACACCTTCAGAGCAACGAGCGACGAATATAGAGAAGCATTGGTTACCTAATTCGTCCTCCTGACGAAGGTCAGGATCCACGTAACGCACAGGGCTTAAAGTCAGGCACTCTACATTTCGTCTCCTTGACGAAGGTCAAGGGCCCATCTCAAGACAAACAACTAAACCGCATAAATTCAGAATTAAACACAGAGCAACGAATAATGAGTGTGTTCACATTTCGTCTTCCTGACGTAGGTCAGGGCCCATCTCAAGACAAGCAACTACACCACATAAACTCAGAATCAAATACAGAGCGACTTCAAGTTAGCCACCCATACGCCGTCAGCTACCCAAACTTTGTCTTCCTGACGAAGGTCAGGACCCACGTAACGCACAGGACTCAAAGTCAGGCACGCTTACATTTTGTCTCCCTGACGAAGGTCAGGGCCCATTTAAACCAGACTAAACTCAGCTTATTACTGTACTTCGTTTCTCTGACACGGGCCAGAATCAAAGTCTTTCAATTAAATACAGTAATACAAGTCGTCCCATTGCGGGTTAACTTTTTCAATTAAATTAACTTTCCACTGCCGACGCCAGTTTTTAAGTTGTTTTTCACGGTTAACAGCATGGTATATATCAGCATGCGTTTCAAAATACACTAATTGGGTCACGTTATAACGTTTGGTAAACCCATCGATTAAATGGCCTTTATGCTCGTAAATTCGTTTTTTAAGATCTCGAGTCACGCCAATATATAGAGTGCCGTTTGGCTTTGATGCCAGAATATAGGTGGTAGGTTGCATGTATTAGTCCTTTAAAACAACATTAATAAGTCAGACTGAGGTAGATATAACATCCTGTTATACCTACTTATAAAAGTAAATTATTACAGTTATTCAAGATAAATCAAATAAACCCTAAATCATACTCAGAACGACGAATAAGGCGGGCACCTCCGCTTCGTCTTCCTGACGCAGGTCAGGATCCATGTAACGTACTCGACCCTAAATCAGTCACTCACACTTCGTCTTCCTGACGCAGGTCAGGATCCATGTAACGCATATGATCGAAACAATAAACTAAACCACATAGACTCTGACACCAGTTCAGAGCGACGAATAAGGCGGGCACCTCCGCTTCGTCCTCCTGACGCAGGTCAGGACCCATGTAATGCATATGATCGAAACAATAAACTAAACCAATAGACTCTGAAACCAGTTCAGAACGACGAATAAGGCAGGCACCTCCACTTCGTCTTCCTGACGCAGGTCAGGACCCACGTAACGTACTCGACTTTAACCAGCCACTCACACACTGTCTTCCTGACGCAGGTCAGGATCCATGTAACGTACTCGATTTTTACCCAACCACTTTACACTTCGTCTTCCTGACGCAGGTCAGGATCCATGTAACGTACTCGACCCTAAATCAGTCACTCACACTTCGTCTTCCTGACGCAGGTCAGGATCCATGTAACGCATATGATCGAAACAATAAACTAAACCACATAGACTCTGAAACCAGTTCAGAGCGACGAATAAGGAGGGTACTTCACACTTCGTCTTCCTGACGAAGGTCAGGATCCAAGTAATGCATATGGTCGAAATAATTTACCAAACCACATAGACTCTGACACCAGTTCAGAGCGACGAATAAGGCGGGCACCTCCACTTCGTCTTCCTGACGCAGGTCAGGACCCACGTAACGTACTCGACCCTAAATCAGTCACTTACACTCCGTCCTCCTGACGCAGGTCAGGATCCACGTATCTCACTCGACTTTTACCCAACCACTTTACACTCCGTCTTCCTGACACAGGTCAGGATCCATGAGTGACGATGTACGTATAGACACTGGCAATGTATTTAAGCGGAATAACGAATAGAAAGGCTCTAAGGGTGAAAAAGAGAAAAGCCGCGATGCGGCTTTGGATTTACTTACAAACCTCCGTACCAATTTTTAGTACTAATAAGCACATGGTAATGAGTGCTACGAATATAACTAGCGCTGGGATTAAGCAAACACCCCAAGGTTTATTGTTTATGACAGCATTTTGCATGATTTCAGCCATGCTCGATAAGAGGTAGCCGATAGCGCCTAACGCAGCAAGTAGGATTTTCACTAGGTCGGCGGCGGATCGGTTTTTCTGGCTATCTGGCATCGTTTGATTCCTTTTTGCTTCGTAGTACAAATTACGTAATGATGAGAGCTTTTTATCGACAAGGTATGCTCATAACTCTGGGTCACTTTTTTGTGAATGCTTTCATAATAGCAATCTCCTAAAAATAGAAAAGTCCTGTTAAGTTGATACAGCCTTCCGGTAATGCTGCTAATTTGATCTAAATTTTTCATAATTAATTTCACCTTTTAAAAACATAACATCGTGCGAATGTCAGTTAATAAAATTGCCTTTTAGATTTTTGTTGATATACATAAATGCCTCCTTGAGTTGCGATTTATATGAAGTGAGCGTACAGGTGTACGCTATTTAATTGTTAACACCTGTTTGTTTATTATGCAATGGAATGTAAATTGATGAAGTTAATGGTAAGTATCACGATTAAAAATATAGGTTTGATTGATTTTTAGTCACTATATGCATTGTGGGTTATAAGGCGTATTTTTCAGGTGTATCAATACATTTTATTAATGCTAAAGTATTGATTTTTGAGGTGGCAAATTCTTTTGTAAAATAGTGGTATACTGGTTTAACCAGTAGCATAAATGAGGGTCAAATTTTCTAAGTGCTAAATTGTTGTAAAAAGCAGCGAGTTCAAAGTTAGAACGCTAAGCTCCCTCACACTTCGTCTTCCTGACGAAGGTCAGGATCCATGTAACGTACTCAACTTTTACCCAACCACTTTACACTCTGTCTCCCTGACGCAGGTCAGGGTCTACGGCTAACCCAACTGAGAAACAACACAATGTAAAAATAACGTAACCAATAAACCGCTTTAATTGTATGGATTTAATCTCAGAGACTATTCAAAAGCTTATAAATCGTGATAAGTTACCAAATATAAAGTAAAAGCTCGTGTAAAAGGCTGTGAATCTATCATAGCAACACATTAACAAATACGTTTTTAGTCACCAAAAATAAACGGTTGAAGGAAGCAGTACAGCCGTAGCAGCTAATTTATACATCCTTATATAACTTAGCTGTGCAGAACGAACAGGAATTTGAATGCGCTTATATCACGTGGTTTTAGGCGGCCCAGGGCTCAATAAACATGCAAAAACATCAGGTATTGCTACCCACAAGTACTACTGTTGTAAAAGAGCGCCAGTTGATGAACTGTCTATAGCGTGTCGGCTATGACTAATACACCTTCTTTTTCTAATACTCAGAGTTCGAATACAAACAACATGAACACAAGTGCCACCTCAATAAACACGCTTGAGTATTATGCTAACAATGCTCAGGCTTTTGCACAGTCAACACTACATGTTGATATGGGCGAGCTATACAGAGAGTTTTTGCCACTGTTACCATCGCCGCATCACAGCGAGCATGAAAAAATACATATTCTTGATGCCGGTTGCGGCGCAGGGCGTGATGCACTGGCGTTTAAGCAACTCGGTTATAAAGTCACTGCCTTTGATGCCTGCAGTGAACTGGCCGACATTGCCAGCTTTCATTTACAGCAAAGCGTGTACGTAAAAACCTTTCGACAAGTGAAAGAGCACGCGCAATATCACGGTATATGGTGTTGCGCAAGCTTACTTCACGTTGCCCATAACGAGCTCCCAGACCGTTTCACCAAACTCGCTAGCGCATTAAAACCCAATGGTATTTTGTACGCCTCATTCAAATACGGCAAAGGCGAGCGTAGCGACGGCAACCGCACATTCAGTGATTTAACCGAAACATGCCTAGAGGATGTACTGGCACAAATACCCAGTTTAAACGTGGTTAAAGTATGGCAAAGCAAAGATCAGCGCCCCGATAGAAGCGAGCAAGTGTGGTTGAATGTGGTGGTGAAATTGAAGTAATTATAGTTTTTACCTAGCTCAATTTATTGATTTTAAAGCTTTAGTGTTGATAATACGCATTAAAGTTAATTATTAACTGATACGGTTAAGGAAGTAACCGTGTTTTAACAGGATTTTTTATGCGGTTAAAAGAAGCCCTCAGCGTTATGTCTATGGCATCGCCCTACGCTGTTTCTACAGAGCGTAGTGAAGATAAAACAAATCTTCATCAACAGATTAAAGACTATTTACATATCCAGATGCCGATTGAAGGTGCTGTATCGAAGTGCATATCTTCTTTTGGGGCCTCGGATAAAAAACTTCTCTTCTTATGCGGTAGCAGTGGAGATGGTAAGTCAGAATTACTAACCAAGGCTAAGGGGGAATATGACAACCGTATTAAATTCCATTTAGATGCGACACACAGTTTTGACCCTAAAGGCTCGGCAATTCAAACTTTAGATAAAGTTTTTGAAGAGTTTGAACATGGTTCTAGTCCATTAGTTGTTGGCATTAACGCGGGCATGATGGGGAATTACGCTGAAGAAGGTAAGTCAGAGCGTATTCAAAATGCAATTGCAACATACTTAGAAAACAAAACTTTTGAAAGTGATGACATACACCTCATTAATTTTGAAGATTATCCAAAATTTTTGATCCATGAAGACGGATATGATTCTGAGTTTACGAAAAAGCTACTGCATAGGGTGACTCAGCAAGAGGGTAACTTAATACGCCAGCTTTTTGAAAATGAGATTAAAGAATATAAAAGTGCTCAGCTTACACGCTATTACGCTAATTTTCAGTTATTAAGCCTTTGTTCAGTTCAGCAAGTTGTCATCGATTTATTATTCAAAGCAAGACTAGTAAGAGATCAATTTTTAACTGCGAGGGCGTTACTTGACTTTGTACACGAACTAATTTTTGGCAAAGGTTATTTATTCGACAATTTGTTTGGTGGTGGTGAAAATGAGCTGCTCAATAAAATAGAAGAGTTCGATCCATCAAACCTACGCACTAAAGAAATTGATAGATTTATTCTTGCTAGAGATTTGGGGCTACCAGATGCTGAATTTGAAGAATTTAACAATACGCTATTCAATAAAGACATTTCTCAGTTAGACCATGCAGTACAGTATTTACGCCTATTCTACTTATTGAAATACGAAGATTACGGTAATAATTATCATAAGCAATTTCTAGCTGACTTTTCTGAAAGTTTGATAGATACATACATCAATATTTACCAGCTCCACAATAATTACTCGGGTGAATCTGAACAAAAAACACAACTAAAAGCGTTTTACAGAAACACCCTGATATCAGCGATTCGTTTATATATTAATCGTAATGCGCCGGGGCTTGGGAGCAAGCATTACTTATTCTCTGAATGTGGTGGTTATCAAGTAGCAGCGCCAGCTGATTTAACAGCCGACTTAGCCACAGTTCAACAAAACCAGCATAAAAGGAGTGCATTTTTTAATGCGCGACTAAAACTAAAAAAACACCGTTTTGTGCTGCCAATCAATATCAACTTACTCTCTTTACTCATAAATATTAATAAAGGTTACAGACCTAATAAGCACGATAAAAATTCGGTGATTTTGCTTGATGAGTTAGCTTCAGAAATTATACAAGAGGCAAAGTCAGCAAATGAATTAGTGATAATAGGCGTGGGGCAAAAGTTCCAGTTAATAAAAGAAGACGATGACATTTCAGTGGAAGAGGTTTAGATCATGCCTTTATTAAAAGAATTGAAGCCTAAAAATAATAGTGCAGCCAGTTTTTATCCAGCATCAACAAATAGCACAAATAATAAATATGATTGGGAAACAGTCGTTGGTTTATTCATAAAATCTTTACATAATATTGAGTTAGAGAAAACCATAAAAACACTGGATGACTTTAAATTAATTTGTAAAACGTATTTAGAGCAAAAGCTTGAGGGTGAAGATATTTGGCCGGTTATCGAAAAAATTTATTTCGACAATGAAGAGGTTGTGAATATATCGCCTGAAATGCAGGTTTTAAAAACCCTAAACCCAGAAATAAGCCAAGCTGGAGATGAACGACTAACAGCACTTTTTATTAATTTAGCCTCTGACCTTGAAAATATTGAGGCACCGAACGCCCACTTGAACTTTTTAGAACAAGAGATCAAACAAACATTTGATTCGCTGCTAGTTACAACAAACAAGGTAAAAAAAGTAAAACCTCATCAAGCTTACTTACCTTTTTTAGCTGAGTTGTTCCAGCAGGATCTTAAGTTTGTGATGAAGCACTCTAACCACTTTTTATCAAACATAAAAGCATTTTTAAAACTATACGGTTTTTTATATACAGCGCAGTTATCGCTCAACATTAAGGGTTGGAAAAAAGAGCCAGAAGTTAAACCATGCTTTTTTATATTAGATAACGAAAAAGCCAGTAAAGAACGGACTCAGCTTCAACTGCATGGTCATAAACAAGTGGTGGATGCCAGCTATGCGCTATTTCCATACTTAGCGCTAACTGAAAGCTTGCAAGACTCCAAAGAGCTTGTACAGCCTTTATGGCAGCTAGCACCAAGCTTAACGCAAAGCGACACTGATAACTTAAATAGATATATTCAGGATTTTTATAACGACCGCAAGCTGACGAGTCAACTTGCCTCCGCCGAAGCACCAGAGCAAGCAATAAACATTTTGATAAGCCTCTTTAAAGAGCAATTTAAAAAAGGCTCAACTCGAGAAGGTGCTTTTAGTAAATTTGTAAACGCAACGCGAGAAACATTAATAAAACCATTTGAAGTATCGCGAGGTCGAGCAGGGTCATTTTTTGTTTTAAACCAAGACTATTTATTACTTTTAACCAACTTAGCTATTGGCAACAAAGAGCAATTAAGGCTGCATGAATTGCTCACTGAGTATAAAAAGCGCGGTGTATTTTTTGATAAGAGTAGTGAAGAGTGTTTGATAGATCTATTTGAGCGAGTGGGCAATATGGAGAGAATGAGCGACAGTGGAGATGCAGTTTATGTCAAAAAAACTATATGAAGACTTTTTAGCTGTGCACTTTTGTAATTGGGCAAAAGATGGTTTTGATGGTGAAAGTCGCTTCCAGTTTCGCTCACCAGATAGTGAAAATAGTATTAAGCTATTTGATGCCTTAATTTGTAAAGCCAATACGCAGGTCGAGGTAGTTACTGACAAAATAAGCTTATGCTTCCAAGCGCTTAAGTTTGAAGACAAAATACTTATCCCTGTTGTACACAGCGAATGTGATAAAGGCCTAAGCGAAAACTTTATTTCACATTTACGAGATTTAGTATCAAGCCAAAGTGGTAATTTAGCTAACTGTGTTTTGTTAGTAGTACATAACTCATACTTAGACACACTGATTAACTCAGCAAGAGACCTAGGAAAACCTGGTGAAGTTTGGCACCCATCAACGATTAAAGACTCCTTAAGTAAGCTAATCACCACAATAAACGGTACTGATAAAGTATCACAATGTTTGTTAAACCATCGCTTCAAATTAATTTTAGAAGATGGTGCAACCATGTTTGGCTTTAGTGAATTATTTGATGCACTTGATGATGGTGTTATTCAATTTCACGAACTTGGCCTATTTAACGACCATACGATTATTGATTGGGATGACACAAACCAAATAGATAAGCGTTTATCGCAAAACCATCAGTTGTTCCAAACTATCAGTGAAATTGTAGAAAAGTACCCGCAAGAATTACCTGAAAAGCTCGGCGATTTAGATCTTGGCGAGAAGTTTGTAAATCAATATTTTGTTGATAATGAACAATGGCATGAAGTTGATTTAGGAGCAATTTTAAAAGAGCGCCGAGATAACAAAGAGAACTTACTCTCGTTTGAAAAAGAGGACGTTACAGGTTTAAGATTTATCGCGAGAGAGAATAAAAAAGAGCGTCACCTCATTATCGAGGTACCTGAAGGGCAAACTGAATTCAAAATAGAAGCCGCTTTTGTCGGTGGTAAATTACAAAAAAATGAACTTAAGTTGCAACATACTAAAGAGCCAATCACTCTAGACGTTAATAATCGTTCAAGTAAACAAACAGTTGCTGAAATCGTAGGTACCTTTAATGGTCAACCTATGTATTTTAGTGTCGATTTTAAACGTGAAAAACCACAAGAAAGATTCAAGTACCGCGTGTTAGTTGTACCACAAGGTGCTTTCTATTTTGATGATTTGGCCGACAGCTTTTTGTTAGTGCCTAGAAAGCAAATAATCACCTTACAAACAAACGCGGGTAAGTTAAAAGTTGCAGAAGGAGGTGTTACCAATAAGGTTACCGGGCCAAATCAAGTTTTCCAAGTACAAGTCACTGAGTACGTTAACTTTGCTGAATTTGCTAATGAAACCGATACACTAACTTTCGCTATTCAAAATGGAACAAATGTGCTTAGTTTTGAGGTTGATGGTGCAGTTTCATCTGGTTCTCTGAGCTTACCGCTAGTGCTAGACACCCAACTTTATAACCGTTTATATAATGATGATTTCAATGGCTTGTATAACCGCGCTAAAGAAAAAGTAGTCCTAGATGGCAAAGATTTAACGCCAAAAGGCATACGAAAGTCACTTTTAAAATGGGAGTCAGAGCTACAAGACAACAGACAACTTGCGACACAAGTTGGCAATCGCCCAGAGGTTAACTTAGCTGATATTCAAATAGCCTATCCAGGACTTTACGCTTCATACACTAAGCTATTTGATTACTTAGATGTGCGAAAAGCTTTGCTAAGTACTTGCTCATGGGGACCTGAGCTTTTAAAAATTGTAACTGCTGTTGTTAAAGAATACTTAGCAGCAATAGATACAATTGAAACAAAGAGTACCTTGTCACCTGCCGCGAACAAACTTTTAAGTATTGGTATTGCAGAATTGAACGAGCAAGAATTTATAACGCCTTACCACACCCTAACATTAGCTTATTTCGCTAATTTGGTGCGTAAAGCAAGTGATGAAAACGACAATAGTTTTAGTACGTTACCAAAAGCAACGCTAAAGCGGTTAAATGCTGAAGGGTTGTTACCTTTTGTTTGGCATGCGAACGATAAATTTGCATATAACCAAGCAGTTGCTGAAAACCGTATGTGGTGTAATTTGGTTGCAAACAAAGAAGTGGGGCTAACATACGTTAGGCCACTCGTTAGGCAAAAAGTCGCTGAATTCTCAAAAGCATTTGATGTATTGTTCAATCAAGGCTGTAAAGAAACCATCTACATCAACTCCATAAACAATGGTGACAACACCGCGTTATTTTTAGGTTTGGTCGACTACTTAAAAAAACAAACTGCAGAGCAGGCTAATCGAATTCATGTAAACCTGTATGATAAAAAACTCAAGCGAACCTATTTTGACGACTTTGCTGACGCACCAAGTTATGACGAGCTAAAAGATATTGCTCAGTTGGCGAGTGAAAAAGATAAAGCAGATGCCATCGCTGATTTACTCAAAAACCGTATTACTTACAGTAAGTTCAAATTAGATGATAGCAAAGTAAATTTTGAATATGCGCACATTAGTTTTGTTCGGAACGATACGCCCGTAACGGCTGAATCTGTTGATGTATTGAATGAAAAAACAGGTGTTGCCTGCCATGGTTTACTGGCTGGTGAAACCGCTTACGATGAACACAACACTTACTTCACAACATTTGGCTTAAAAAATATTGAAGTGGCTAACAACCAGCCGCTTGCTATCAGTAGTAAATTTAACAGCTTAGCCAAAGCTGCTTGGCAAGGCTCTAAGTACGAAACAACCAATGGCCTTGCGCTCAAAGTAGCAGGCGAATTAACCCACTTGCTAGAAAGTGTTTACGATAACACAGTGTGGACTGTGATAATTGATCCTAAAGTCACGCTCGACTTCTTTAAAACACAAAAAGATGCCGTGTTAATCCATTACTCAGACAACTTTACTAACTCAGCCAATTACGACGCCATTACAGTTACTAAACGCCGCGATTTATACGACCAAGTACTTTCGCAAGGTGTAAAGGGGTTGATTGATGAGTTCAATGCCTTTAATGGTGAATGGCTGCTCAAAATGATCACCTGTAACGATAATGAGCGCAAAGAGAAAAAAAGCATTATTGGTGCATACAAATATGTAAATTGTTTACTTTATCAAAGTGATATTACTTGGGTACCAATGAGTGTTGCTGAAATGATCCGAGTAGCAGGCAATATTGGTCTCAAAATGAGAGGAAGTGACTTTTCTAGGCTTGAGCATGGCTTTACCAGTGGCGAAATCTCTGATGATGTCTTATTTGTAGGCTTTAAAGACCAAGCCATGTACTTGCTACCACTAGAAGTGAAGATTGGTCAAAAGCGCACTCATAGCAAAGGTATTCAACAAGCTAAAGAATTAAAGCGCTACTTAGTTGAAAACCTGTTCGGCCGCCAAGACTTAGCAGGGCACTTATACCGTGGTTTATTTGTACGCCAAATCTTAATGCAAATTGATAAGTTTGAACTCTATAAGGTTTATAAAGAAAATGATTTCAAAAATATTCATAAAAATCGAGAATGGTGGCTGCAAGGCGATTATCAAATAGAGAATATACGTGATTACCCACAAGGCTTTATGATGGCGTTTTTTGAAAATGCAGATTACGCAAAAGAAGAATTTAGCCTTGAAGATGAGATTCTGCAAATTAGCCTACCAAGCGCTAATTTGAATAAATTTATTAGCACGCCGTTACAACAGCTATTAGCTAATATCGAGAGTGCCACCCTGTGTTATGTGCCAGAGAAATATATTTTGACTGGTAAAACTGAGATAGTAATTTCGGAACCGGTTGAAGATGCCACTACTCCGACCCCACCAAAAAGCGTTTGTAACCTAGCAATAGATCAAGCCTATAAAGGCGAAAGAGAACAAACGAAAGCCCCAGTTGTTACAGTTGAGTCAGCGATAGATTTAGAAGTAGTTCTTGGTCATACCATACCGAATAACGAGATTGTAACTTGGCAACCGACGAACTCGGCTAAAACCAAAAATACAAACTTTGGCGTTATTGGCACTATGGGAACAGGTAAAACACAATGCGTGAAGTCCTTAGTAAGTCAGCTAATTTTTAATGAAAATGATAATTTAGATAATAAGCCAATAGACTTATTGATATTTGATTACAATTCAGATTATGTGGATGAACAATTCACTAAAGCAGTTAACGCCGAAGTTTACGATCTATTAAAGTTGCCTTATAACCCTTTATCTTTATTCGGTGATACGCCTATGTTGCCGCTTTATACAGCAGGAGCATTTGCCGAGACAATCGATAAAGTTTTTCACTTAGGAAATAGACAAAAATTACGATTAGAAAATCTAATATTAGAGTGTTACGAGTTGGCAGGTATTCAACCTGAAGACAAATCTACATGGTTACGACCCGCACCCACAATCGAAGATTTATGGCAGCTATTTTTAAGTCAAGAAAAGGTTGAAGAAGATACCTTATATGCTGCGCTTGCAAAATTAGCTCGGTTTAAAATTTTCGAGAGTGATCCGGCGAAAACGATCAGCCTTTTTGAGTTTGTGAAGGGCGTTAAAGTAATAAAATTAGAGAGCCCTGCGAAAGAAGTACAGAACTTAGTGGTTGCGTTGACATTGGATCTGTTTTACAGCCAGATGCAGAAGTATGGTCATTCGAAAAGTCTGAATGGCAAGCGTCAAATTAATAAAATGATTCTAGTTGATGAGGCTGATAACTTTATGTCTCAAAACTTTAAGAGCTTAAAAAATATCTTAAAAGAAGGCCGTAAGTATGGTGTTGGGGTTATTTTGTCTACCCAAGACATTACCCACTTTAAAACGAAAGAGAATGATTATGCACTTTATATTTTTGGTTGGATTGTGCACCAGGTAGGTAAAATCTCAAATGAAGAAGTAAAATCTATCTTCAACATATCAAAAAAAGAAGAACAAGAAGTGTTAATGAATACAATCAGAAAACTAGAAATACACACAAGTTTATATGTTGATGGTGATAAACAAATCAAAAGGATCAGAGATAAAGCGTTTTGGGAGTTGTTGAATGCTAAATAGGTTTCCTGGTTTTGCTGACGATTATCTTGAAGAGCAAATATTAAATAGCGAGAAAGTCACTGTAGTTTTTGATACAAATATTCTTTTAAATCTTTATAGATATGAGAAGAAGATTGTTAATGATATTTTACTTCAAATTAAATCTTTAAAAAGAAATAAGTTTTTCGATATATGGTTGCCTCACCAGGTAGCGCTTGAGTTTAATTTACAGCGTAAGCAGACGTTTAAAACTCAAGAAAAAGCATTTCAAGAGTTTAGTAAAGAATTTAAAACCTTTAGCAAAAAATTAGATGGGTTAGCAAAAGTTGGAGGTAAAAACAGTGAGCTATCACCATTAAAAAAAGAACTTGGCGTTCATCTTGATCGGATTAGTAATGTAATCAACAAGCATCAACAAAAAGAGAGGAATGTACGCCTCGAAGACAAAGTTATAGAGCAGGTTTTTGAGATTTTTGAAGGTCTTGTTGGAGAACATTATTCTTTTGAGCAGATGAAACGAATAGAGCAAGAAGGCGAATATCGCTACTCACATAATATTCCACCGGGTTTTGATGATGGTGGTAAGAGTGTAAGTTATAGTTATATGGGTACAAAGATAGAGTCAAAGTATGGTGACTTAATTCTTTGGAATCAACTGATTGACAGAGCAATTAGTAGTAAAAACACTTTAATACTTGTTACTGGTGATGAAAAATCAGATTGGAAGTCAAAAGAGTTTGATAGAGTTCATCCTGAGTTAATCAATGAATTTAAACTAAAAACAGGACAAGACTTCTACTCATTAACCTTACCGAATTTCGAACGCCACTTTAAACCTAGATTAAAGAGGAAGTTATCTGATGCGACTACTAATGAAATTATAAAACTTAATCAAAATGATAACTCCGGCTGGCTTGAAGACATCCTCTTCGTATTTCAAAAAAAGGGAAAGCCATTAACTCTAAAAGAAGTTTATAATGAAATACTTGCATATACCGATAGAGAGTTACCACCTAGTTGGGATGTCATAATTAGAAGAACAATCTATAACCACTGTTCTGATTTGAAAGCTTTTTTGGGTAAAAGAGATTTATTTATTAAGCTTGATAGCGGAAAGTACGGACTTCGCTAAATTGAATTATTTAAGATAATTATAAATGCCATTTGGAAGTGTAATGAGCACACAAAACAATATACAAAATATAAACTTGACTGAACTTGAGCTAGATCGTGAAAACCCACGTTTACCGACGAAGCTTCGAAATTCTGGTTCAACCGATACACAAATCATAAGTTGGATGCTACAAGATGCATCAATAATTGAACTTATGATGGCAATAGGCGAGGCCGATTTTTTTGTGGGTGAAGCTATTTTGGTCGTTTGGGATGAAAATAGAAGTAAATATATTGTTGTAGAAGGAAACCGGAGGTTAACCGCAGTAAAGTTACTCAGTAACCCTGGGTTGGCTACCCTGCATAAGAAAAAAATAGCAAAAGTTATTGAGGAATCTAATTACCAACCGGCAGCTATTCCATGCATAGTTTTCGATAGTCGAAACGACATTACACAGTATTTGGGTTATCGACATGTAACAGGCGTTAAATCTTGGGGGGTACTTGCAAAAGCTAGGTATATTAATGAGTTATACAAGAGTCTTGGAGAAGAGACTTTAGCAGATAAATGCAGAGAGCTAGCTAAGGCAATAGGTAGCAGAAGTGACCATGTTCGTAAGTTATTGGTTAGTTATTGGATATATGAGCAGGTAGAAGACGCAAATTTCTTTAATATAGCAGAACTTGATGAGTCAACTATATACTTCAATTATTATGCAGACTCTTTAGGAAAGGAAAATATACGCAACTATATTGGTGTTGATCTACAAGCCGACGAACCAATTACTGAATTAAAGTTAACTGAACTTGAGGAATTGACTAACTGGTTTTTTAAAAAAAATATTCACGGTGGTACAAGAGTTTTAGGTAACAGCGAACAGTTAAAAATGCTTAATGAAGTTCTGGTTGACGATTTAGCTTTTGAGTATTTCAAATTGGGCACAGGAACAATCAAAGAGGCATATAATCAAATTAGTGTTAATGCAGACTCCTACCACAATGAAATTGAGTTGTCTTTAGCTGCTTTGAAAAGAGCAAATGCTATGACTCACAATGTTAATGAGCATTACTCTACCGATTTAATCAAACTCAAAGAAATTTATGATCTTACAATAGCAATTAAAGCCGCTATTGAGGCCAAAAGTGATGGTGGGTGGAATGTTTGAAGCGCGAAATATATCTACACCACCAGACAGAACTTATAGTAAATCACATTATTACAGCGACTATATTGAATTAGTTGCACTTCTTGCAAGCGATGACTTGGTATCTGTACAAGATATTTTTGATCGATTTTTGGATTCAGGGGTAATTAACGAAGATGGGAGTGAAACTAGTAGTGAAGATTGGAACGGCTCAGATGTTGCTTCAGAGTATATACAGCGTTGGAATGATAGAATAACACAATGGTTTTTTTTACTTCGTAGTCGGGCTTTAGCATATGGCAATTTTTACCCTTTTACTGTAACAACTAGCACTATTCAGTTAAATGCGAATCTAGGAGAGGAACAGAAAATCTATATAGGATTACTCCTTGCATCGTCTAATAGATATCATAATAAACAGCCATTGCTAACAACTGCTTTTGAAGAAATATCAAAATTGGCGATGTGTGTTTATGCAGGTACAAATGCAACTGTCCATCGTTTTGGCGTTTCGGGCCACCAAAACAACAGATACACTGGTTCATTGAGAGATAAAATGAATCAATTAGCTGACGATATTGATTGTGAAATCACCGGTAGGAATCATCTCTTTAGAGATGGTGATAACGGTGATGGTGGTGTTGATATTGTTGCTTGGCTTCCTTTTCCAAATGATACGTGTTTATCACGAACTCAAATTTTTTTGGGGCAAAGCGCAACCGGTACTAATTGGAATATGAAGCAAGCAAGTGTATCAAGAGTTAAAAACTATATTAGAATACCAGATACAACTTTAAATCTACTGTTTGTCCCTTATGATATGCGAGATGTAGAAAGGCGCTTCGAAGAGGAAGGCGAGATCACTGCATCAATAGTTTTTGACCGATTTAGAATTATTTCTTTAATTGATGCAGTTAATGTATGGGCTTCAGAAAGGGGAAGTGAATTACTTGGAGTTGTAGAGCAAGCAATTTCGTATGAAGAAGACTTAGTCTGATTACTAATATCCTTAACACTGGTGCTATTCTATTGTGAAAGTTCCATTTTCACAATAGTTAGGTCGAGGATTAAAAATATTTAGCTAAAGTAGTAACCTTAGCTAGATTACGGATGTCAGAGCTCCCATCCTCAACATGTGCTGCCCACGCCATCTGTAATTCTTTATCTAAAAGCTCAGGGTAACGCTGTTTAAGTAGTAACTCTGTTACTTGCTGGGTTTTCCCCAGCCAAGTGAATTTATCGAGTTTAAGACTGCCAGAAAGTTTGTAGTCAGTTGTTTTATCAAACACAAAGCCACTTTCAACTGAACGGAAAAAGGCAATGCGAGCAGCTACATTGGGTGTAATGCCTGTATTGGCTTTTAGAGTTTGCAGTTGCTCTTCAACTGATTTTTTAAGCCACATGGTTTGCGGTAGCATTATACGGCCTCCTTAATTTTACTTGCCCAAAAATATCCTTCTGAAAGCGTTGAGCACTTAGTTGCTTGGTCAAACTCAATCTCAAAGGCATGCGATACTTTGTTTGCCATAATATCGAAGTAGTCTTGATCTACCTCGGTATCGGTTGAAAGTAAAATGACTTGCTCACCTGCTTCTGGGAAGTAATGCTTAATCAATTTATTACGGTGCTTTGAGTCTAAACGGCCTAGAGGGGTGTCTACTACCACTGGCAACACTTTGCCTGAAAGCTTTCCTAGTGCCTCTAAAATAGCAAAAGCAAAAATTTGCTTTTCACCTGCCGACATTGATTTACGGTTAATGGTAATGCCATCTTGGTCAACCAAATTAACATCGAAGGTGGTTGGGTCTATTTTTGCACTGAGCTTTAAATCTTCTTTACGCGCTAGTTTGCGATAAGACTTGGCAAACAATTCTTCAAGTTGCTTAACACGCAATTGGGTTAACTCGTTAGCAAATTCTGTAAGCGCGGCATTTGTCGCATCAACGCGAGTAACCGCTTTAGTAATTGAGCTTTCAGTTTTTTGGCTTACATACAGTTTTTCTAAGCGTTTTGCGTTTTCGAGTGCTTGTTCAACCAGCTTTTTCGCTTTTAGAAGCTGGTTTGTATATTTGGTTTTAAGTGCTGATTTTTGCGCATCTAACTCACGCAGTGACGTATAAAGGGTACTTAGCTCTTCTTCATCAGGCGCTCGTTGAATATTTAACGACAGGTTTTCGTATTCAGTCGTAGTTGCCTCAAGCTTCTCAGCAAGGTCAGCAATGGTTTGTTTAGCTGTGTTTGCATTTTCAAGTTGTGCTTTAATAACCGCAAAATCAGAATCTGATATATCAAGCTCTATTACTTCAAGCGCAGCACCTGCGTTTAATTGTGCAAAGTATTTATTTACCTCTTTGTATATATCAGATGCATTATCTGCAAATTGCTGGCTAAGGACAGCTTCTAGGCCTTGCATATTTTGGCCAAGCTGCTCGGTAAATGCGCGTTTGGCTTTTATTTGCTGCTCGTTTTCAAGCTCTTTAATTAAACCTTGCATAGCTGTTGGGGCCAATGCCATTGGGAATTCGCTGCTAAGCTCGTTAAGTATTGAGGTATTTAATTTGGTTTGCTGTTTTAAAAGCTCATCGGCACGGGCTTTTTCTTGCGACTTGGTTTTTGCCCAAGCGCCACCTCGTGATTCAATTTTGTGCTCGATCAACTCAATTTGTGTATTGATGCCTGCAAGCTCGCTTTGAATACTGGCTTCGAGTTCGCGCTCAGTATTGGCTTGTAAAAGAAGTTGTTTTTTCTCTTCTTCAAGCTCAGCTATTTTACGTACCGTACTTGCTGATGCTTTGTCTTTTGTGATTTGTTTTATGTAAATATCTAAATCATCACCAAGGCGATTGATTACATCTAGGCCAAGCAGTTTTTGAACAGCTTCTTTTAAATAGGTGCCGGTGTCGTCTTCTGCCAGTTCGGCAATTTTTTCACCGTCAAAAAAGAATAAGTCGCCTATACCCGGCGGAACGAGCTCATTTAAAAAGCTTTGTACTTGTTCTGAATTAAGCGTTTGGTCTTGTTTGCCGTTTTCATTTAGCGTGACAACTTCATCGACATTACTGCCCCAAGCGCGCTCGATAACATAAGCGTTATGCTGGCCTTGATGTGTATGGGTAAACTCAAGCGTTACTTTGGCTTGGCTTTGGTTGTTATCTTTAAGCGCTTCTTTGTTTATTTGCTCACTTAAAAAGGCGGTATAGTCTTTTTTATGCACTGCATTACCCAGTGCACGGCGACCAAGCAAGGCTAAACGAATGGCCGTTAAAATAGAGGTTTTACCTGCACCGTTTAAACCACCAAATAAAATGATGGGCTTATCGTTAAACTCATCTTTCTTTGGTATGAGGTCTATATGTGTGGTTTGGTTAAATACACGAAAATTATGCAGTGTTAGGCTTTTAAAAATCATGATAAGCCCTCTTTAACTAGTAGCTTGTTGAGCGCTTCAAGCTCTTGTGAAATTTCTTTTACTTCTTTTGATTGGCGCATTTGATTTTGGCGACTTTCTAAATGTTCTTCAATAATTTCTTCGGCAGATTCCCAGTCTTGCTGTACTAATCGGCCAAGTTTATTAAATATGCCTGTGCGGCGTGTTAAACCACTCATTGATGTTTCAAGATCAATCAGCTTTTTAATCATGTGCGGTGAAATACCATGCTTGGGGGCAATGGTGTTTAGTAGCAGGCTTTCTTCACGGCTAAATTGCGTGGTGTCGTCCAGTGTCCAATCAAGGTCATAGCCATACACTTCTTTAAAAATGGCTGGCAGTGAGTCATCCCAATCAGGCTCGTTAGGGTCGTTCAACCATTCGTGGCGCACAGCATGTAGCTCTGGAATGGTGATAAGCGCTTGGCCACTTAAATGCTTTTCGAGCTTTTTCTGTAGCTGCAGTAAAACGCGCAACATAAAGCGGCGATATTTAAGTAGGTAAGGGCCTGTTGTATAGTCGTCGAGTAATACTTTTTCGCCATCTTCTTTGAGTGTTTTAAACGCTAAGCGGCCATTACGGCGAATATGGTTACGGTATTTCTTTTTAAGTGCGGGTGACGTACTACGCGACAAAATATTACGGTATTTTAGTAGTGGCTCCATCCATGTTTCGCCGTTTGCCACTAAGCTTTCCATCGCGCGGTCTTTTGTTACTACGGTACATGTCCAACAACCAAAACGTGAGTTACCACATGAGGGTGTTGTTTCGTCGATTACTAATGGGCATTCACCTTGACCAGAAGAATCTTTGTAAAGGTTCCAGAGAAGTAGGTTTTTACCACCCCATGGGTTTTCCCATTCTAGGTCATATTTATCTATCCACTTATTGCGTGGGCCGTATGGTGTTTCTTGTTGTTTTAAGTGGCATAAACGTAGAATTTTCCACACATCATCAACGTGCCAAGTATCAATAGGAGTATAAATAAATGCATTAGCAAGTGTGGTATGTACTGCCAGATCAGAGCCATCAATTTTGTGTTTTTTAATGACCTGCGCCCGCGATGCACTTTCTTGTGAGCGAGAGCCTAATACAACAATTACTTCATCGTATTGGCTTACTTTTTCAGTAATAAAGGTGCTCACTGGGTCAATTTTCATACGCTCTGTGCACCAACGAAAATTACGCGTTGGTGCTGGGTAGCCTTTACCTAATAGGTTTGACCAAAAGGTTTGTTCTGTTTTAGGTGTCACTTTATGTGCAGTGATTGGTAGGTCATCACGCTTAGCCCCGTCATTGATAGCCTTTAGTGAGTTATTTACATGGTCAACAACCACAGGTGTTTCTACCAGTGTGTCTGAAGCTACCACAAATACAGGCTTATGGCGTTGCTCTGGCTCTAAACCTAAAAGCGACATATAAACAAGTGCCATGACAGCCGATGAATCTTTACCTCCACTATAGCCAATAACCCATGGGCGCGTATCTGCCAAGTAAACACGTTGTGTGTCTGCAATAAATTCACTTAAATAACGACCTGAAAACTGCTCGTTTTCGATAAAATCGATATACTCTTCTTCCAAGTCGTGTTGGTGTATTAACTTCATGCGTTTAGTAACTTGCTCTCTTTCTGTAATTCTTCAGACGTGGGCGTTAGGCCAATTTCACGTTTAATTTGCATTGCGGTTAAAAAGATATTTGATACCGCTTTTGATAAACGCCCATGCTGCATTGCTCGGTTCGCCCAGGCTGGGTTTGATTTGAGCCAGTTTACTTTACCTAGCTTTTCGATGTAACCGATTTGTTGATTTTCGTCTAGTTTCAATAAGCATTGCCCAACAAAAGCAATTGCTTGAAGTCCAATACCATGTGCACTTATAAATTCTTGCCTAAATTCAGGTGCAGCTAAAGTTTTATTTTGAACTTGTTGCCACTCTAGCATTGAGTCATTTAGCTTACTCCAAAATTTAACTGCAATGGCTTTTTCTCCGTCAGTAAAGCCCTCTTTTGGTCCTTTACCAAAAAGTGTTCTATTTGACTGTTTTATACCACTTAGGGTGAAAAGCTTATTACTTCTCACAGAAATAGAGGAACGTTCGAATTCAGTAAAGCCTAAAAATGGCTTTGAATTATTTGCTAGATAGCGCGCTATCTCAGAAGACTGATCGCGGTGATCATAAAGTGTGGCAAGTGAGGAGCTGGGTCTTACAGCATATTTGTTTAAATCTGCAAACATTTGCTGGCTGCGCTTTAACCCTTCATCTACAAAAAAGAGTACAGCAATGTTGTCTTGGCCAAGCTCTGGGCTTTCTTTTATTGCTTCTTCAATTGCTGCGCGGCGGTGTTGGCCGTCATTAATAAGAATTTGCGCATCCATCGGTACAACAAGTGTACCTAGGTTTGGATTTTCTACTGAATTTTTAAATTCCACCTCGGTCCCTACAGATGCCGTAAGTGCCGAAAATACATAATCATCAGGTGAATCTAATAGGTAACGTGCCATTTCAGGAATTCTGCTTTTATTAAGAGTTCGTTGTGAGCGAAGTTCGGCTGGTACCTCTTCTTCATCATACATAAAAATCTTAGGAATTATGCGAAGAGGGCAAGTGGCTATATAAAAAGGTTTACCGGCTTGCTGACCTCGAACCGCAGGAAAGCTGTAATAGTAATTAGAGTCTATGTTGCTCATTGCGTTTTACGTAATAATGAGGTGTACGTAATATTATTACGTACATTACGTGTTTTTTCTAGTTTTTTAGCTGTTAAAGATAAATAAAATTTATTTTGTACGTTATATGTTCATGTTTTATTGTTGTGTTTTATGAAATTTATCCCCTTTCAGCTCCACTTTCCAATACGCAAACACTTTCTGCAGAATATCCCAATCGGGCCATTCTGCTTTTGGTACGCCTTTAAGCATTTGTGCTAACTTTTTATCAAAACGTTGTTGTGTTCTGTATTCTTTAGTGTTTGTTTCTAAAAAGTCCAGTTTATTGTAGAGAGGTTGCAGCGGGTATTCATTGCCATAGTAAAAGTAGTCTATGTCTTGCTCGGTGAGTTTTACTTTTATGCGCTCGGTAAGTAGCGGGAGTTTTTTGCTGTAATCATCATATTTTAATAGCGTTACTTTGCCTGAGCGCATGTGTATTTTGATTAGGTTGATGTCGTCTATATCGCCATATAATTGGGCTGCACAGCCAATGTAGACTCTCAAAACTGCAGGCAATTTGTTTAAATATTGCTTGGGTAGTGTGTAACTTTGGCTATGGTTAAACTCGCCAATGTTGAGGTGTTCAAATAATTGAGTGCAAGCGTTAGCTATGTTGGCCGGTTCTGCTATTGAAAATAACAGTGCTTTGGCTTGCTCAAGGGCCTGGTTTAAGCCCTCAAAGTGTGTTTTTATGTCGCGTTGTAGCCGGTTAGGTAAATGGCTTTTTGCTTGGCGTTTGCCAAATAAGCTTAGTGCAAAATACACCAGTAAATCTTGTTGGCGCTTTTGTTGGGCAGATTCAAATTCTGCGTAATCAAATTGAGTTTGAGCAAGTTCAAACGCTTTGTTGTGGCTGTTTATTATTGCTCTTAGTTGCTCACTTAATTCAAACTCGTCGTTAGCAGGTATACGCCCATAGTGCAGGCAATGCTGCCAAAAAACTTCAAATAGTTCAGTGTGTTTTTCAAATACGCTTTGTTTAACGCGTTCGGGCAGTTTTTTAGCTATAGGGCGTTGTGTAATATGTTGCCATGCATGGTTATTAAATTGCAGTTCAACGTGATGTTGCTCTAATAAAGCCGGGCATTTAAATACGGCGATGATCCCTTGGCCAAATGGTAGGGTGCTTACATTTAACGTTTGCTCTATATATTCTCGTATTTGTGATTGGCTGTAGTATTTTTGAAAGGTGTTGCGTTTGGTGATTACGCCGTCTTTATAAGGTTTAAATTGCTCAAATATGTTTGAGTTAATCAGCATAACTGATACGAGTAATAGCTTATCGCACAGTGCGTATGCTTCTTTAAGCGTTTGCTCGCGCTCGTCGTAGTCTTCAATTACATTAAGTACAAAGCCGAGGTTTACTATTTCGCTTTGTAACTTTTGGCCATCGGGTTTATGAACAGGGTCCCACGCATTTATGTTTAGGCCACTGGCTTCGAGCTCTCGTACATCGTCGCCCAAGCCACAACCATAGTCTTGAATTGAATAGTCACTATTTAAATAACCAAATTTGGCCAGCTTTTGAAAGGGGGCAGAGAGCCTATCGCGGTTTATGGCTGTTTTATGCCGCTGTATTGCATGTGTTGTTGTATCGGCAGGTATCGGTACATGCTGTGTAATGGCAATCAGATCGCCTTTGTCATTGAGTTGACAGCCGTGTCGTTTAATGAGCTTTTCCCACTGATTTTTAAAACCAATGGCTTTGGTGTTTTGATATAAGCCTATTTGTTCACCTTCACGCGTATGTTGTTTGAACTGCTCTATAAGTGGATGGTTTGGCAGTATAAAGGCTTCTTTTCGATGGAGTATGGGTGGATTGTTTGAGCTTTGGTAATCTGTGATTTTAGAGGTGTTTTCGAGCAGGTTGACAGTAATGCTGGTATGTAATTGTGGGTAAGCATAGGTTTCGAAGTCTGGGTAATACAGCAGGGTAAGTTTAAAGTCGTGTTTAAAGAGTTTGAGTACATTCCAAGGGTGTTCAAATTGATGATGTTTTATTGTGTGCTGCAAGAGTTGGTATAACTCGGCTGGTAAAACGGTTTGTAATGCACTTTGGTGCAAATAAATTGCACTGGGTAATGATTTACCGAGTGTGAGGCTTTTTACCAGTGTTTTAAATTTAGGGTAGTTTATTAAGGTCGACATTTTCAAAGTAGTAATAGTAAGCCCTGCCACGTTTCTCAAAGGTTAGTTCACCACGGTCACGACGATGCATTAACTCGCACCCACTTATTTTTAAGTGTGCTTGTGTTTGTTTACTTGTAAGCCATTGTTTTGATGTGTTTGGCATATGTGTAGCACTTATTGATAGTTGATTTTAATATAGCGCGGTTTGTTGTTTTTTTATATGTGTTGGTTGTTGGTTAGGGAAGTTTGATCTTCAAGTAAGCGTTCTCTGTTGAGGTTTTGCTCGACCACTTGGGTGATGAGCTGCTCGTAAATACCGATTTGTTCCACGTTTATTCCTTTTACTGCTGTGTTGTGATTGCTGTAACTCCTTGAAACGATGTTTAGTTTAATTTATTGGAGTGAGGTTTGGAAGGGGGTTGGATAGGAGATTAGCCTTGGCTTTGCAGTGGTCGGTTGGATGGGCTCTGAGCTTCGCTAAGGAGACGAATGGTGGGGAGTTGGTTGTTGGGTTTAGTTTTGGCGAGTTTAGATGAGCCCTGACTTTCCTCAGGAAGACGGGTGATGGGGTAGGTGGGTGGTAGGAGAATAACGGTATGAGCTTTAAAAAGTTGCGCAGTGAAGTGTTATAATATAACGTACCGTGTTAGGTCGTGTTATTAGCGCTTCGTCATCGCTAATGATTAAGTCAAACCGTCAATTTATAATTCAATGTGGTCAAAATTATGTCTAATATACCGTCGTTATTGCCAGTTACTGTGCTTTCTGGCTTTTTAGGTGCAGGTAAAACTACCGTTCTCAATCATATTCTAAGCAATCGAGAAGGCCTCAAAGTGGCTGTCATTGTTAATGATATGAGTGAAGTTAATATTGATGCTGCAACAGTACAAAATGAAATAAGCTTAAACAGGGCAGAAGAAAAGCTAGTTGAAATGAGCAATGGCTGTATTTGTTGCACACTCAGAGAAGACTTGCTTGAAGAAATAACCCGTTTGGCCAAAGAGGGCAAATACGATTATTTGGTTATTGAATCGACCGGTATTTCAGAACCTTTACCGGTGGCCGAAACATTCACGTTTGCAGATGAAAATGGCATTAGCTTATCGGATGTTGCGCAGTTAGATACCATGGTGACTGTGGTCGATGCGGTTAATTTTTTAAAAGATTACGATGAAGCCAGGTCTTTACACGAAGTAGGTGAAAGCTTGGGTGAAGAAGATGAGCGCAGTGTTGCTGACTTATTGGTTGAGCAGGTGGAGTTCGCCAATGTGTTATTAATTAGTAAAACGGATTTGATTTCTGACATTGAGTTGGCTCGCCTTAAAAGTATTTTAAAAACGCTCAATACCGATGCTGAACAAATTGCCATTTCAAACGGAAATGTGCCATTAAAGCAAGTATTAGCGACCGGTAAATTCAGTTTTGAAAAGGCAAGTGTTGCAGCGGGTTGGTTAAAAGAAATGCGCGGTGAGCATTTACCTGAAACAGAAGAGTTTGGTATTAGCAGCTTTGTGTTTGAAGCGAGGCGTCCATTTTATCCAGATAAGTTTTATAACTTTTTACACAGTAAAGAAATCGCGGGGAAGTTGATCCGCTCAAAAGGCTTTTTTTGGCTGGCAACAAGGCCGCAATTTGCAGGAAGTTGGAGTCAAGCGGGAGGTATGGCAAGATATGGTGCTGCTGGGCTTTTTTGGAAAGCTGTGCCAGAACAAGATTGGCCAACGGAACCTGATTACCGTCAAGCAATAGAAGCGCAATGGGTCGAACCATTTGGTGATATGCGTCAAGAGCTGGTTTTTATTGGTCAAGGGTTAGATAAAACGGATATTATCAATCGATTAAACGCGTGTTTATTAGAGGATGATGAACTGCTAAAAGGTGCACCATCTTGGGCTAAATTACCTGACCCATTTCCATTGTGGGAATGATGCCTCTTAGGAGTTTAAGTTGGTTTGTCATTTTGAATTCAGTGAGTAATTAATATGGGCGATTCCTTATTGGCCCTGACCTGCGTCAGGGAGACGCATACTCTCCTTTTTGTATGTTATGAGTTCAGATACTCTTCATTCGTCTCCCTGGATTTATTTCAGGGTCCACTTGTTGTGTAGCAAGTGAGAGTCTTGAGGGCTATTCAGCATGGATCCTGACCTGCGTCAGGAAGACGAAGAGTGGTGAATTGATCACGAGATTGTATTTCGTAGCGGCGCAAGCTTTAGCATTTTGAGTCATAGACTTACCTGTCTCCCTGGATTTATTTCAGGGTCCACTTGTTGTGTAGCAAGTGAGAGTCTTGAGGGCTATTCAGCATGGATCCTGACCTGCGTCAGGAAGACGAAGAGTGGTGAATTGATCACGAGATTGTATTTCGTAGCGGCGCAAGCTTTAGCATTTTGAGTCATAGACTTACCTGTCTCCCTGGATTTATTTCAGGGTCCACTTGTTGTGTAGCAAGTGAGAGTCTTGAGGGCTATTCAGCATGGATCCTGACCTGCGTCAGGAAGACGAAAGAAAGAAGCGAGCTGTAGCCATGGATCCTGTTCTGCGTCAGGAAGACGAATATGAGTCGTTGGGGCCTAAGTTAATAGAAGCGACTGATGTAGCGTTTTAAACTCTTTGTCTCCCTGAATTTATTTCAGGGTCTGGGTTTTGGGGTATTTGAAAATGAACCGTGATGGCTGGTATGGGCCCTAACCTGCGTCAGGGAGACGAATGGTGTGGGGGTTGGATGTGGAACTGGGTTTGGCGTGCTTGGTTGGTATGGGCCCAGAGCTTCGTCAGGGGGAAAAATTCGATGAAGGGTATACGGATTGTCGTTAAGTGTTAAAATACAGATGCTGTTGATTTACCAGACGGCTAGTAAATCAACACTCATAAACTAAGGATAGTTAAATGCAGCGATGGACGCGTTTTATAATGATAACTGTACTGGTTATTACTTCGATTTCTTTATCATATTTTTTTAGTAACAGGCAGTTTTGGTTTAGTTCTTTGCATACACAGCCAGCCGTCACTGATCCAACAAAAATATCTGAGTTTCATGTATCGCAACCCTCCGTAATTTTATCTAAAGAATCGACTTATATTCATAATAATCACAAAATGTTCCGTAAAAGTTGTGAAAAAGCCGACTTAGGAGCTGTAAAATATGAGCAAGTAGATGGTATTTATACTTGGGTTGATGAGCGAGGAATTAAAAATTTTAGTGATAAAAAACCACACTCTGCAGCAGAGCTTTACCAAACTACTAAAAATAATACATTAGACTATTTTGAACTTAACGTGCAAGCCCGAGGGTTGCCTGTTCGGTTTAAAAATCAGCTTTCTGCAAATTTACGCGCCGTTTTTAGAGCTTATGCAACTTTAGTTGGTTTAAAAGTTATGCGTAAGGTGAAGCTAAATTTACATATATTGCCCAATACCAGAGTTTATAACCATGAGGTTAAAAGTTTAGGGGGGGATCCTACCGGAACAACTGGCGTTTACTTTGGTAGTAAAAATACAGCATATATAAAATATAGCACGTTTGAACACACTATTAAGGTGGCAGTTCATGAAGCAGTGCACGCAATTAATGAAGCCGTTATTGGTGATACGCCTAAATGGTTTAATGAGGGGTTGGCTGAATATTTTGAATATACTCATGTACACATGCAAGCCAGTATTATTGAACCGAATAAAAGCTGGGTATCGTTGAATGGGCGTCTGTTAAAGTCGGTGATCCAGCCTCGTAAGTTAGTTCATACTAGCCCACATTGGCGTAAGTCGAATTATGCTCAAATGTATAGAAGTAGCTGGGCATTTGTATACTTTTTAGCAAGCGATGATACCCGTAAGTTATTATTAAGAAAGTATTTACTGGCTGAGCAGAGCAACAAGTGTGACACGTTGGGAAATGATAAAGTTTGGACATACTTAACAGCGCGTCAAGGTAACCTAGAGCAAGCGTTTGTACGTTTTACGAAAAGTAAATTAACTGTGCATCGATACTAGGTTAAAAACTTACTCTATTCATACGCGGGATGGGAGCAATAGATGTGATGAGTGCTGCTACTTGATTGTTACCGCCACTAAGATTAATTATACACCTTAACCGTTTCTGAACTGCCGTAGCAAAGCGAATTTTTTGGTATTTAATATTAAATTAGTTCAACTTATTTGTAGACAGCCTTAACCTTGCTGTGTAATTTATAACCTCATTTTGGAAATGATTAAACTAAAAGGAATGTATATACATGAAATTATTACTCAATAAAAAATCACTAAAAACACTCAGTAATAAAGATTTACCAATGGCATTAACACCAGTTGCGGCTGGTGGTGCTGAAGATGTTAATTTTACCTTGTATGCAGGTTGCAATACTCGCCCTTCTGATCCTAGGATCTGTGGTGGTACTGGGCGTACTAAGTAATTTAAACGAGTGGCTAATATGATTAATATTGGCCACGCTTTGTCAATTTAGCACTATTTTAATTATTTCTACTCACCTCGTTTATTACCTACTTTACTCTTATTTTTACTTTACATCATTTACTTGCCAAGTAGCGTGAAAGCTCAGCATTGTCGTTCTGAACGTGTTTCAGAATCTATTGCTTGTGGCGCGCGGGTAATGAGACTTGGGTGACGTGACAAGTATGGATCCTGACCTGCGTCAGGTAGAGGAGTGTGGGGAGAATGGTGATACAGTTTTGCGTCATGGTTAGTTTTTTATTTGTCTCCCGAATCTATTTCAGGGTCTAGGTTTGAGAGTATTTGATAGTAAAGCGTAAGTAAGTGACATGGGCCCTGACCTACGTCAGGGAGGCGAATGGTGGGGTGTTTTAAACTCTTTGTCTCCCTGAATTTATTTCAGGGTCTAGGTTTGAGGGTATTCGAAAATGAACCGTGATGGTTGGTATGGGCCCTGACCTGCGTCAGGGAGACGAATATGAGACGTTGGGGCCTAAGTTAATAGAAACGACTGATGTAGCATTTTAAACTCTTTGTCTCCCTGAATTTATTTCAGGGTCTAGGTTTTTCGGTATTCGAAAATGAGCCGAGATGGTTGGCATGGGCCCTGACCTTCGTCAGGGAGACGAATATGAGACGTCGGGGC
>NZ_JAGJEF010000061.1:0-32446 GCF_018100875.1 Pseudoalteromonas sp. MMG012 | reverse complement strand
GCTACTACAACCGTTACCGACCTCATCGGCATAATGGAGGAAGCTCGCCTATAGCGAAAGAAAAACAGTATTGGAAAACTTATAATGAGGTGGCCAAAAATGGTTGACCACTACAAACTATAGCTGGGCAATAGATAAAACCAAACCAACTATAACAGTAATAAACGATCCCAACCTAGTTTTAGGTAGCAACTCTTTAAGTAGTACAGATATTAGCACTTTACAAAATATGTATGGTATTACGCCGAAGCTACGAGCAAGTTCCGGACAATGTGGAGGGAACTACGATTTATATTGGAGTATGCCAAAACAAGGGGGTTACTATGAATATTATGCGGAAATTTACTTAGATAATGAGTTCAATAGAGATAGTGACTTTAGATTTGGAGAGACATCAATAAAAATCTATTCTAATAGTAGTGTCAAAGTAAGGTTATGTGAATCTGTTCAGGGGTATTGTGGCCCCTTCAGTAATACAGTGTACTTGCCAAGAGATACATCAGATGATTGCGATAGAGGGCCAAGAGATTAACGTTCTCTCAGCTACTTATTGAGTAATTTAACAAATGCATCTAGGGGCATGGGTTTAGCGTAATAAAACCCTTGCCCAAAATCACAGCCTGCTTGCAATAATAATTGATGTTGAGTAGCTGTTTCAATCCCTTCTGCAATCACTTTTAAGCCCAATTGATGAGCCATCATTATCATCGCTTCACACAAAGCTAAATCGTCGGCACTGTTGGCAATTCCATCCACAAAGCGTTTGTCAATTTTAATGAAATCGGTATCCATCTGCTTCAAATAGGCAAGCGAGGAATAGCCAGTACCAAAGTCATCCAGTGCTAAAGCGAACCCTTGCTTAGTTAAAGCGGCTAACCGCTGTTGGGTACGAGGCAGTGCGTTCATCATTAGACCCTCGGTGATTTCAATAACGAACTGCTCAGCGGTTAACCCTTTGGCATTGAGTTGTTGGTGCCAATTATTGAGGGTACTGTGCTTTGCCGTAAATTGAACCGGCGATACATTGATACTGAGCTGTACCTGATGACCTAATTGATTAAGGGTGCAGAGCGTATCGCATGCACTATTGAATATAAACTCGCCCATACCGTGTATTAACTGAGTCTCTTCAGCCAAAGGAATAAATAGAGCTGGGCTGACGATGCCTTTATCAGGATGAAGCCAGCGGATCAGGGCTTCAGCTTTAACAATGGCTTGGTCCGTCATTTTTACAATTGGTTGGTAATATAAAGCAAACTGCTGTTGAGCTAATGCGACCCGTAAATCTTTCAAAAGCGCCATTCGGTGCTCTGCTTGTTCACGCATTTGTGCACTGAAAAATGCAAATCCGTTTCGACCATGTTGTTTTGCTTCATACATAGCTTGATCAGCAGCTTTGAGTAGTAATTCACTGCTATCACCATCACTGGGAGCATGTGCAATGCCAATACTTGCGCTAATATGGCACTGCTCATTGTCAATTTGAATACTGGGCTTTAGTTGGGCGAGTACGGCGTTTGCTAATTTAGTTAATGCGGTGGTGTGATTGGTGTTTGTGACCAGTACAAATTCATCGCCGCCAATTCGAGAGATCAAACTACAAGAAGGTGTTAATGCAGTTAATCGGTTGGCAACCTCAGTTAATAATTTATCGCCGAAATAATGGCCTAGAGTGTCATTTATGTCTTTAAAGTGGTCCAAATCGAGTAAGAGTATTCCGACTTTTACTGCGGTATTTTCCAGCTGAATTTTTAAATGTCGTTTTAGTTCTCTGCGGTTCGCAAGCTCGGTGAGTTGGTCAAAATGAGCTTGACGCCAGATTAATTCATCTTTGCGTTTGCGATCAGTAATATCTGTGAAAATAGCAACGCGACGATACGCTTCGTTATATTGATTATAGACGGTATTGATTGTTAACCACTCGGTGTAAAGCTCACCATCTTTACGGCGATTAATTATCTCGCCTTGCCAATATCCTTGCTCACATAATTGTTGCCACATTTGCGTATAAAAGTGTTTGTCATGCTTACCAGAACTTAAAATGCTGGTTGCTTTACCGAGGGCTTCTTCTCTTTTAAACCCTGTTACTTGGCTAAATGCTGGATTAGTGTCAAGAATAAAACCATTTGCGTCAGTGATAACCATACACTCGCTGCTGTTATTGTAAACAAGCGCAGCTAAGCTAATTGCTTCTTCGTGCTCTTTTCGCTGGCTAATATTTCTTATCACTAAAATAGCCTGTTGGTGCTCACTTATGTGATTAATTCTGCACTCATAAATACGCTGTATGTTATCTGTATCTAAATGTGGAAACTCAAGTTTACTGTAAGGTTGCTCTTCTAATAACGCAAGTTGTGCCATGATGCGTTTAAAAACATGCTCGGGAAATATAACGTCAATTGAGGACGCTGATTTTGAAAATGGACCATGAGACATTAAAATTTCTCCGTCCTTATTTACTCGTAAGTAACTGTCTGGTAATGCAGTGAGCAAAGCGATTAATTCAGCATGTTTGTGAGTGAGTGCCTGCTCTGCATTGAGTCTTGTATGCGCCATGTGTTCAAATTGTTGTGTGATCACATAAAACTCAGGACTCGACTGTTTGTTTTCCCATTGAGCTATTTCACCTTTTGTTACTTGTGCTATCGCATCTTGAAGGGCTTTGAAAGGTTGTAGTAACACTCGGTTGAGTTGCCATTTAGCCTGCCAAATTATCAATAAAATAGCCAATATGAAGAGTATTAGTGTGGTTGCAACTTTACTGTTAGCTCGATTTACTGCATCCTCAAATGGCAGTGAAAAGTGGATATATAAGCTCGTTAAGGGTTTACTTTGCTCAAGAGGAAGCTGCAAATATATTCTGCTTTGGTCATTGCCATCTTTTAATACCTGTGTGGTATCCAAAGTGCTAGGCCAGAACTCTTTTAAAGGCCGGCCGAGTTGCGCTGGTTGAAGCGGGTAATGGGCAATAACATTATGTTGCGCATCACTTATCATAACCTCACTGTCAACGGGTAAAGAAAGCTTTGCAAGTGCATGACTCCACTTAGTGAGAGATTGAGCGACTACGATGGTGTGCCGAATATTATTATTTTTATCAATAACAGGTATCGCAAAGTTAACCGTGGCTTTGTTTAGTGATCTATCATGTTGAAATTGCCCGACAGTAAAACGTTTTGTTTTATTCGCATCTTGAAAGTATTTTCGGTCGCTGATATTGATTGGTTTTACGTTACTGACTATGGTGCACAACACATTCCCTTCTGGGGATACTATGCCAATATTTGCAATTCTTGAAGAGAGGGTTTGTGCATATCGTAAAATTGAAGGGCATTGTTCGGATATTGTGGTATTCAACTCTGGATGACGGGCGAGCTGGGAGAGTAGTGCTTTTGTTTCGCTAATGTCATTTTGTTGTACCGCGGCAATATGCTCCGCTAATAATATCGCTTTAAACTCACTTTGCTGTAGTATTTCTGAATGTTCTTCAAGCAACTGGGCTAAAATCACCAAAAGTCCAGGTACACAGATCACGATAAGTAATCGATAAAATCGGTACGGTATTGATAAGTTTGAAATAATCATGCCTGTGAGTAATTTAATTTTGGTGTAATATAATACAAAGATTTAAGGAGAATGAGCAAATAAATCCGCACTAAGAATAGGGGAATATAGAATTTAATCTCGCTTTTGTGCTGTAACAGAAGTTTGAAACCACACCAAATTTATTATTTTCAAGGTTTTATTATTTTGTAATTTTTTTGTTATCTGAAAACAATTTCTTATGCTTCCCACTTTTTCCCACCGAATTCATACACTTTCAGCAAAGCCGCATTTTTTCTGGGTTTTTAGCGCTTTACCAAAGAGCCTTTTGCTTGACAAAAACAGCTGTCAAGCCCTAAACTAACCTATCGTGGTAAAAAGTGGTTTTTAGTGGATCAAATTGGATCTTAGAGCAAAATAAAGGTCCACGGTAGGGGCAAGATGTTTAAAGGTGCGAGTTCACTGAGTTTGGACGATAAAGGCAGATTTGCGGTACCTACGAAGTATCGACAAATGCTTATGTCCGAAGAGCAGGGTTCACTTATTTGCACTATTGCTATCAATGAGCCTTGTTTGTGGCTGTATCCAATGAGTGAGTGGTATGAAATAGAAGCTCGCTTACAAAAACTTTCCAATATGAATCCTAGAGCGAGACGTTTACAACGTATGCTGCTGGGCCACGCAACTGAATATCAATTAGACAAAAATGGTCGGGTTTTGCTAGCGCCTTCTTTGCGTACGCACGCAGGGTTGAATAAAAAGGTCATGCTGGTAGGGCTATTAAACAAGTTTGAGATTTGGGATGAAGAACGATGGCATCAACAGATGCAACTTGATACTGATATTGAACGCAGTGGAGAGTTTGAGTCTAACTCCGAATTTGATAATTTTTCGCTGTAAGAATAAAAAGGCAAAATTTGAGCATGACAGCACAATTTCAACATGTATCAGTGTTAATGCAAGAAACTCTTGATGCACTCGCAATCGATCCAAATGGTACTTACATAGATGGTACATTCGGTCGAGGCGGACATTCAGGCCAAATACTGGCACGTTTGGGGGAACAAGGGTGCTTGCAAGCAATAGACCAAGATCCACAAGCGATTGCGGCTGCAGAGAAGTTTGCTAACGATCCCCGATTTGCGATTGCTCATACTCGGTTTTCAAATATAAATGATGTGGCTGAAAAAGCTGATTTACTGGGCAAAGTGGATGGAATTTTATTAGATATTGGAGTCTCATCTCCCCAGTTAGATGATGCAGAACGAGGGTTTAGTTTTATGAAAGACGGGCCACTTGATATGAGAATGGATCCAACCTCGGGACGAAGCGCAGCACAGTGGTTAGCTGAAGCAGAACTTGAAGACATTACTTTTGTGATAAAAAAGTATGGTGAAGAGAAGTTTGGACGAAGAATTGCCCATAAAATTATTGAAACGCGTGATGAAACTCCAATTTTAACGACAAAGCAATTGGCAGACTTGGTGGATGAGGCGGTGCCGGTTAAAGATAAACATAAACACCCTGCTACGCGCACGTTCCAAGCTATCCGTATTTATATTAATAGTGAATTGGAAGAGATTCAAACGGCATTACAGGCGTCTCTTAATGTGCTCAAACCTGGCGGGAGACTGGTTGTAATTTCATTCCATTCACTAGAAGATCGTATCGTTAAACAATTTATTAAAAAGCAAAGTAAAGGAGAAGCTTTACCGAGAGGGTTACCTTTGACTGATGCTCAATTAAAACAAAATTTAACTTTAAAAGCGCTTGGTAAAGCAATTAAACCCAGTGCAGAAGAAATTAGTGAGAACCCAAGGTCTCGTAGTTCGGTATTAAGGGTGGCGCAAAAGCTGTAATGAGTAAAGTGGTAGATAGGCAGCCAAAACTTTTTTCTGAGATGCTTTTTAGCTTATTTTCGAACAAGCTAACTTTATTGCTGCTGCTATTAACTTTTGTATCGGCATTGGTTGTTGTGCAAGTAACACATTTTGCTAGGCAGCAATTAATAGATCAAGATGTTTTGTTGCAACAACGAGATGAGCTTGACCTACAATGGCGGTACTTGCTGGTTGAAGAAGAGTTTTATTCTCAACATGCTCGCATTGAAGAAATAGCTAAAACACAGTTAAAAATGAAGCGGCCAACCAGTAAAGATGAACAAGTTGTGGTATTGCAATGATGAAGCCTAAAAATACTTCCGTAAATTTGATAACTTGGCGCTTTGCGCTGGTGTGTGTTGTTTTGGTTTTGGTGTTTATTACTTTAATGGCAAGAGCTGCTTATTTACAAGTAATAGAGCCAGATAAAGCGCGAGCTGAAAATGCCAAACGTACGGTACGTGTTGAAAAACTCACCGTGCAGCGAGGTATGATTTTTGATCGTAATGGCAAAGAGTTAGCAGTCAGTGTACCTGTTGTTAGCGTTTATGCGGATCCATTAGCGTTAGATAAATCGATCGCAAAGAAAGTACTTAGAGCAGCACGTAAAAAAGGTGAAGACCATAAAGCGTTAGCACTTGATGAAGCCACCTTATCATTCAGAAAGCAGCAATGGTATGAACAAGATTTACGCTGGCGAGAGCTGGCTGATGTACTTCAGATTGCGAATGATAAAGTCGACACACGTTTACGTGACAATACCAGCCGGCGTTTTGTGTACTTAAAACGTCAAGTGACCCCCGCAGTTGCCAATTATATTCGCCAACTTAAATTACCAGGCATTCATTTACTTGATGAATCAAAGCGCTTTTACCCGAGTGGTGAAGTTACAGCCCATATTTTAGGCTTTACCAATATTGATGGTGTTGGGATTGAAGGTGTAGAAAAGCTGTTTGAAAATGCATTAACGGGCGCGGAAGGGCAGCGTACTATTCGTAAAGATGCGCAAGGCCGAGAAGTGCAAGTTTTATCAGAAGAGCAACGTGTAGAACCTGAAAGTATTGAGTTGAGTATTGATTTGCGAATTCAAGCAATTGCTTATAAAGCACTAAAGAGTGCAGTGCTTAGTTATAAGGCGACTTCAGGTTCAGCCATGGTTGTTGATGTAACAACGGGTGAAGTGCTTGCTATGGTTAATAGCCCAAGTTTTAATCCTAATGATATGCGAGATGCGGCCCCTTATAAGCGCAGAAACCGAGCAATAACCGATTTATTTGAGCCCGGTTCGACCTTAAAGCCATTGGCAATACTTGCGGGGCTCGATTACGGTGCGATAGCAATGGATGATACCGTAAATACATACCCAGGGTGGATGCGTTTAGGTGGCAGTCTTGTAAAAGATACGCGTAACCACGGTGAAATGTCATTAAGAGAGATCTTAAAAGTGTCATCTAATATGGGGGTTGCAAAAATTAGTCAAATGTTACCTAAAGAATACTTAGTCGGATTATATCAAAAGGTAGGGTTTGGTCAGGATACGGGCACGTTGATGGTGGGCGAGAGTAGTGGACTGTTTTACCCAAATCGCCGCTGGTCTGATTTTGAAATTGCCACGTTAGCATACGGTTATGCGGTATCTGCAAGTACCGCACAAATTGCGCGTTTATACGCTACATTCGGCGCCGGAGGTGTTTCTCGCCCTTTAACCATATTGAAACAACACAAGCCACAACAGGGGCAGCGGGTATTTAAAGAAGAAGATGTAAAAGCCGTTGTTACAATGATGGAATCAGTATTTGAAAAAGGTGGCACGGCGGCCAATGTGACTGTTGATGGTTATCGAGCCGCGGGGAAAACAGGCACGTCTAAAAAAGCAGTCGCAGGTGGGTATGGTGATGAGTATGTTGGCTACTTCGCTGGTGTAGCGCCAGTCAGCGATCCTCGCTTGGCTGTTGTGGTGATGGTGAATGAGCCAGGAGATGACATTTATTACGGAGGCCAAACTTCAGGGCCTGCATTTGCTGAAATTATGTCGAACTCGCTACGTATTCTCAATGTTGCTCCAGATAAAGAACGTGTGGCGTATGTGGCGGAGTTAAAAAATGATGCGTAATTTAACGACTGTGCTTAATAATTTTTGTTTTGAGGGGCCTCCAATTATGATTCGTGATTTGCGAATTGATAGCAGGGAGGTCGGTGCTGGTGATGCATTTATTGCGTTACGAGGCCATGAACAAAATGGTGAAGACTATATCGAAGCAGCACTACACCAGGGGGCGCATTGTGTTCTGGTTGATAGCAGTTGTGATGTATTAAGGCATGATAAGCGGGTTGTTCGTATCACCGCACTCAAGGATAACACAGCTCAAATAGCCGCTGACTTTTACGGTAAGCCCAGTGAACGCGTTAAATTAATTGGTGTAACTGGCACGAATGGAAAGTCTACAACGACCGCGATGATAGCCAGTTTAGCCCAATGCTGCGATGTAAAATCGGCTGTTATTGGTACTTTGGGTTATGGGGACATTGAATGTTTAACTCCACTTGCTAACACAACGCCATCCCATATTGACTTACAACGGATTCTCGCCAAATTGAGTGAGAATAATAAGTTGGTTGCGATGGAGGTTTCTTCGCACGGATTAGCACAAAACAGGGTTGCTAGTAGCCGCTTTGAAGTTGCTGTTTTTACCAATTTATCTCGTGACCATTTAGATTATCATGGCTCGATGCCGGCGTATGCTGATGCGAAACTGACGCTTTTTCAGCAATGCCAACCGAAAATATGTGTGATAAATGCGGATGATGCATTTGCTCAGCAGTGGCTGAAAGAGCACGAATTCAAAAACTTAGTTGTGTTCGGAGAAAAGCCTAAATCACATACATTCTCTCATTATGTGTGGTTTGATGATGTTATTTGCTCACAATTTGGTATACAAGCCACAATAACGTCCAGTTGGGGTTGTGGCGTTATAAAACTTCCGTTATTTGGGTCATTTAATTTATATAACCTCGTCGCGTCTTTAGCTGCACTGTTGGCTCAAGGTTATGACTTTGAAATATTGCTTAATGCAGCATCTATATTACAGCCTGTACCTGGACGAATGGAAGCAGTGTTTACTGAAGGTAAACCGACATGTGTGGTGGATTATGCCCATACACCAGATGCTTTATCCTTGGCATTACAAGCGTTGCAACAGCATGTACCTGGTAATGTGGTCTGTGTGTTTGGGTGTGGTGGAGACAGAGATCGGGGCAAACGCGCTTTAATGGCAAAAGCTGCAGAGCAATATGCTAATAAAGTCATTATTACCAGCGACAATCCGCGCAGTGAAAACCCCGAACAAATCATCGCAGATGTTAAGGCTGGGCTCAGCCAACCTCAGTATGCTTATTGCCAGTCAGACCGTGCATTAGCCATACGTTATGCGATAGAGCAATCCGCAAGTAGTAGCGTGGTGTTAATTGCAGGTAAAGGGCACGAAAATTACCAAATTATAGGAAAACAACGTTTTCCGTTTTGTGATAGACAATGGGCTAAAACAATTTTAAAAGGGGAAAGTGCGTGATCAAAGTGGATTTCACTTGGCTTGCTAATGTACTAAATGCCTCTTTCGATGGGGAAAACCGAGCTGTCGGTAATATAAACACAGACACAAGAACTATAACGAATAATGATGTGTTTTTGGCGCTAAGAGGTCCTAATTTTGATGGGCACAAATTTGTTCGTCAAGCACAAGAAAAAGGCGCGATTGCAGTCATTGTTGACACATTAACTGAATGTGATATTCCTCAGTTTGTGGTCCAAGATACACGCTTGGCGTTGGGGGAACTAGGCAAGGCAGTTATGAGTCAGGTTGCTCCAAAAACTATCGCAATTACAGGTAGTGTTGGTAAAACGACAGTAAAGGAAATGTGCGCAGCAGTGTTATCACGACGTGGTAATGTGCTAGCAACTGCGGGCAATTTCAATAATGATATTGGCGTACCGCTAACACTGTTGAGACTTAATGAGGCGCACGAATATGCCGTTATTGAACTTGGTGCCAACCACATTGGTGAAATCGCTTATACCACTGCATTAACGCAGCCCGATGTAGCTGTAGTTTGTAATGTTGCACCAGCACACATTGAGGGGTTTGGCTCTATCGAAGGTGTTGGCCAAGCTAAAGGCGAAATTTATTCGGGATTAAAATCACATGGTGTTGCGGTCATTAACTGTGACAGTGAGTTTGCATCTATGTGGCAAGACTCCATTGTGGGTAAAGAACAAGTTCGTTTTTCGTTATCGGAACAGCTTGATGTTTGGGTTGAAGATGTAGTGCTTGATAATATGGCCCATGCTAGCTTTTTGCTGTGCTCGCCAACTGACAAAGTGTCAGTAACCTTACCATTACCTGGAGAGCATAATGTGATGAATGCAGTTATTTGTGCTGCATTAACTATGCAATTAGGAGCGAGCTTAAGCGATGTTGCTGAAGGTATTTCGCATATGAACGCACCAAAAGGGCGAGTTAACTTAATAAAAGTTCACGAGACATTAACCGTTATTGACGATACATATAATGCTAATGTGCACTCAGTCAAAGCTGCTATTGATTTATTAACGAAAATGCCGGGGTATCACATTTTTGCTTTGGGAGACATGGGCGAGCTCGGTGAGCAATCCCGTGAATATCACGAAGAAGTAGGCGTGTATGCACAGCAAAAAGGTATAAATGAGTTATTGACTTTAGGGGTGTTAAGTCGTTATGCCAGCGATGTTTTTGAAGATAATGGCAAACATTTCTCAACCCGAGAGCATTTATTACAAGCGGTAAAGCATAGTCTTGCTACACGGCAAGAGCATTGCACCGTGGTCGTGAAAGGATCGCGCAGTTCTCGTATGGAATTATTGGTAGCAGAATTAGTCGACAGTGGCCGTAAAACAGGCACTGATGGAGCATCAGTATGTTAGTTTGGTTAGCTGAATATTTAACGCAGTACTACAGTGGTTTTAATGTTTTTTCTTATTTAACTTTACGCGCGATACTAGGGATTTTAACGGCGTTATTTATTTCATTGTATTTTGGCCCTAAATTAATTCGGGCATTACAACGGATGCAAATAGGGCAAACAGTTCGTGATGATGGACCTGAATCTCACTTATCTAAATCAGGTACTCCTACTATGGGCGGGTTGTTAATATTAGCCGCTATTTTTATTAGTACGTTAATGTGGGGAGATTTAGATAACAAATATGTATGGGTGACGCTTTTTGTCGTGGGGAGTTTGGGGATTGTTGGCTTTGTAGATGATTATCGAAAGGTGATCCGAAAAGACAGCAAAGGGCTGATAGCTCGATGGAAATACTTTTGGCAATCAGTGATAGCTATTAGTGTGGCAAGTTTTATGTATTTCACCTCAAACTCAGCTGCTGAAACCGTACTGGTCGTGCCATTTTTAAAAGATGTCATGCCTCAATTAGGCTTATTCTATTTAGTGATGAGTTACTTTGTTATTGTGGGAACATCGAACGCGGTTAATTTAACCGACGGTTTAGATGGGTTAGCTATTGTGCCGACAATATTAGTCGCAGCTGCGCTAGCCATCATCGCTTATGTAACTGGTAACGTTAATTTTTCAAATTACCTCCATATTCCTCATATACCATTGGCATCAGAACTTGTTGTAGTGTGTACCGCTATTGTTGGAGCCGGTTTGGGCTTTTTATGGTTTAACACCTACCCAGCACAGGTGTTTATGGGCGATGTTGGTTCATTGGCCTTAGGTGGTGCTCTTGGGATTATAGCCATTTTAGTTCGTCAAGAGTTAGTGTTGCTCATCATGGGCGGCGTATTTGTTATGGAGGCATTGTCGGTTATTTTACAAGTCGGCTCATATAAATTACGGGGACAACGTATTTTTAGAATGGCACCAATTCATCATCATTACGAGCTTAAAGGTTGGCCTGAGCCTCGGGTGATTGTGCGGTTTTGGATTATCTCAATAATTTTAGTTTTAGCTGGCTTAGCAACTTTAAAGATTCGATAGATGCAATATTTAGATGAACTGAAAGACAAAAAAATAACAGTGCTTGGACTCGGTGTTACAGGTCTGGGCATTGTGCGCTTTCTGTTGTCGCATCAAGTCACACCAAAAGTTGTTGATAGCCGTGCAGTCCCCCCTGGGGCTGATTGGTTAGCAGACAATGCACCTGAATGTGACGCTGTATTTGGACCGCTGGCAGAAGCAGGTCTGTCTTATGCAGACATGGTGATAATTAGCCCTGGTATAGCTTTGTATGAAAGTAGTGTCGCGCATGCGATCGCTGCTGGTGTCGAAGTTATTGGTGATATTGAACTATTTGCTCGATTGAATAACACTCCTGTTGTTGCTGTGACTGGTTCAAATGGTAAGTCTACGGTTGTTAGCCTAGCGACTGAGGTATTTAAAGCTGCAGGTTTACACGTTGGCTTAGGTGGTAATATTGGTACATCGGTTTTGGCTCTATTAGATACGACATATGATGTGGTTGTATTGGAGCTATCTAGCTTTCAACTGGAAACCACGGCTAGTTTAGAGTGTCGTTCGGCCATGATACTCAATGTGACTGAAGATCATATGGATAGGTACCCAAACTTTGCTGGGTATTGTGCGGCTAAACAGCGAATTTATAAACATGTTGAGCATGTGGTATTTAATGCGGACGATGCTCTTACACTTTCAAATGATCATAAAGGCACCAGCGTTTCAATAGACGGTGGGGATTATCGTATTGCAACGGTTAATGGGGGCGCGCAATTTTCTGCTCACGGTAAAGCCCTGTTACCTGTTAGCACATTAAATATGTTAGGTCGACATAATCAATTTAATGCACTTGCTGTATTGGCATTATTGGCACCATTTAATTTATCAATGAACGCTTTTGCATCTGCTTTTACTACATTTAAAGGGTTAGAACACCGCTGCCAGCTAGTGACGGAGTATAACGGTGTTCGCTATTTTAATGATTCAAAAGCAACTAATGTGGGCGCAACAGTCGCAGCTCTTGAAAGTTTGCATAATGAGCAAGGAAAGATTTTATTGATCCTAGGTGGAGATGCCAAAGGCGCCGACCTGCAACCTCTTATTGCACCGTTACAGAAGTACTGCAAAGCGATCTTTTGTTTTGGTAAAGATGGTGTGCAGTTTTTGAGGTTACATGAACAGGCGAACCTGGTCAGTGGTTTAGATGAAGCGGTTCATAAAGCGTCATCTATTGCAAGTGATGGCGATAGCATATTACTGGCGCCAGCGTGTGCCAGTATTGATATGTATCCAAATTATATGGTGCGTGGCGAAGCATTTTGTAAACTCGTGATGGAGCTTGACGTATGAGCAGACTGTCACAACTCAAATTAGCTTTAACACCGCGTCAATCAGATGCGTTGTTTGATGTACCGTTGTTTTATAGCATGTTGTGTCTCATAGGTGTGGGCTTTGTTATGGTAACGAGTGCATCAATGCCAGTAGCAGAGCGGCTTTTCAATAATCCTTACCATATTAGTATTCGACATGGCGTGTTTTTGGGAATGGGGCTTTTTCTATTCTGGGCTACAACTAGTGCACCAATGACGTGGTGGAAGCGTTGTAATCCATACTTGTTATTGCTTGGGTTGGGCTTATTGGTACTCGTCTTATTAGTTGGCCGGGAAGTGAATGGTTCTAAACGCTGGATCCCAGTTGGACCTGTTGGAGTACAAGCGGCTGAATTAGCTAAGCTCTTTTTTTTCAGTTATATAGCAGGTTACTTAGTCCGAAAAAAAGAAGAAGTACAAGAGAACTTAAAAGGGTTTGCAAAGCCAATAGCTGTTTTTGCTGTATATGCTTTTTTAATTTTAATGCAGCCAGACTTAGGTACCGTTGTCGTGATGTTTGTGACGACGGTTGGTTTACTTTTTTTAGCTGGCGCAAAATTATGGCAGTTTTTTGCATTGATATTAACCGGTGTTTTTTTAGTTGTTTTATTGATCATTTTTGAGCCTTATCGTATGGCAAGAGTCGTGGGGTTTTTAGAGCCATGGGATGATCCATTTGGCAAAGGCTACCAACTTGTTCAATCTTTAATGGCGTACGGGCAAGGTGGCTGGTTTGGTCAAGGGTTAGGAAATAGCGTACAAAAGTTACAATATTTACCTGAAGCACATAACGATTTCATTTTTGCAGTGATAGCAGAAGAGTTAGGGTTTATCGGCGTTGTTAGTATTACCCTACTGTTGGGTTGTCTTGTGTTTAGGGCCTTATTGATTGGTCAGAAAGCCTTAAAGCATAACAAAGAATATGAAGGCTATTTTGCGCTAGCTATTGGAATTTGGTTTGCATTTCAAACCATGGTTAATATCGGAGCGAGTGCCGGTATTTTGCCAACAAAGGGGTTAACGTTACCATTTGTATCTTATGGAGGCTCTAGCTTACTAGTGATGGTGGTTGCTGCCGGTGTTTTGCAACGAGTGGACTTTGAAACGAAAATGTCGACTAAGCAAGCGACGTCCAGAGGAAATAAACGATGAGTAAACGCTTATTGGTGGTTGCTGGTGGCACAGGAGGTCATATATTCCCTGGTATTGCTGTTGCAAATGAACTCAAATCCCAAGGTTGGGAAGTCTCTTGGATAGGAACGGCGGATCGCATGGAATCTGAGGTAGTACCTAAACATGGAATTGACATTGATTTTATTCGTGTTCAAGGTTTGCGTGGCAATGGAGTTAAACGATTAATTAAAGCCCCATTTTTGGTGATAAAAGCAGTTCTTGATGCACGTAAGGTAATAAAAGCTCGCCGACCAGATGTGGTACTCGCGATGGGAGGATATGTAACGGGTCCTGTTGGTATTGCTGCTAAGTCTTTAGCTGTGCCATTGGTAATTCATGAGCAAAATGCAGTTGCAGGGTTAAGTAACCGACTGTTAGCAAAAATTGCTAATGTTGTGCTAAGTGCCTTTCCAAGTGCGTTTAAAACAGCGCAGAGTAAGGTGGTAGGGAACCCGGTTAGGGCCTCGGTTTCGCAGTTACAACCAAAACAAACGGCGCAACAGATTAACTGTTTAGTTATGGGGGGCTCATTAGGTGCGAAAGTCTTAAACGATACTTTGCCTGATGTTTTCGCGAAGTTACAAACAAAAACTGAGCTGCCTTTATTGGTTAAACATCAAAGCGGGAAAGGTGAAAGTAGTACATTGCAGTATCGTTATGATAATGCGGGTGTTACGGCTGAAGCCGTCGATTTTATTGATGATATAGATAAAGCTTATGAGTGGGCTGACATTGTAATCTGTCGCTCTGGTGCGTTAACGGTGAGTGAGGTTGCTGCCGCGGGTAAGATGGCGCTGTTTATTCCTTACCCGCATGCGGTTGATGACCATCAAACTGCTAATGCAAACTATTTAGTTAAAAGTGAAGCTGCGCTGATTATGCCGCAGTCCCAATTTGAATCTGCAGCGATTATCAAGATGTTGTTACCATTTATTTTACAGCCTCATTTGATTACCGAAGTAGCTAAAAAAGCCAAAAATCTAGCTGAATTAGATGCTACGCGTTCAGTAGCCCAAGAGTGTGTGCAACTAAGTCGTTAGTTTATGAAGTGATAACATGATTAAAGAGTATGTAGTGAAAGAATCAAGTAAACGCCGAGCTATGAGAAGAATTAACACCATTCATTTTATTGGAATTGGTGGTGCGGGTATGGGTGGAATAGCTGAAGTGCTTGCTTTTGAAGGTTATCGAATTACCGGCTCAGATATTGCTAACAACGCGATGACAGAGCGCTTAATTAAAGCTGGGGCCGAAGTTTTTATTGGTCATCATCAAAGTAATGTCAAGGATGCTGATGTTGTCGTTGTATCAACAGCCATTGATGTAACAAACCCAGAGATCGTGGCGGCTCAAACGGCACGAATCCCCGTAGTTCGTAGAGCGGAAATGCTTGCTGAATTGATGCGATTTCGCCATGGTATTGCTGTGGCCGGGACGCACGGAAAAACAACAACCACTAGTTTAATTGCCAGTATTTTTGCACAAGCCCAATTAGATCCCACATTTGTTATTGGTGGCCTGTTAAATAGTGCAGGAACGAATGCCAAACTAGGTAATAGTGATGTGCTCATTGCAGAAGCTGATGAAAGTGATGCGTCTTTTTTACATTTACAACCTATGGTATCGGTGATCACGAATGTTGAAGCTGATCATATGGATACATATGGCGGGGATTTTGAGAAGTTAAAAGATACCTATGTTGAGTTTATTCATAACTTGCCCTTTCATGGTTTAGCAGTCGTTTGTATTGATTCAGAAGTTGCTTATGAACTTATTCCGCGATTTTCACGGCCAACAATTACATACGGTGAGTCTGAAATTGCTGATTACAAAATGGTGAGTTTTACTCAAACCGTGAATAGTTGTGAGTTTAAAGTAGTGACTAAGCAAGGAGAATGCATTGATGTCGAGCTAAATATGCCGGGTAAGCATAATGCACTAAACGCTACAGCGGCAATAGCTGTGGCAAAAGATCATGGTATTGACAACGCGTTTATTTTGAAGGCATTAGCAGATTTTGAAGGTATAGGCCGACGTTTTCAGCATTATGGAGAATATGAGAATGAGCGCGGTAAAGTGATGCTAGTGGACGATTATGGACATCACCCATCGGAAGTTCAGGTTACGATTCAGGCTGCAAGAGCTGGGTGGAGTGATAAACGCTTGATTATGATATATCAGCCACATAGGTTTTCACGTACCAGAGATTTATATGAAGATTTTGTACGAGTACTTGCTGACGTTGATCAGCTGATCTTATTAGACGTTTATAGCGCAGGAGAAAGTCCTATTGTCGGCGCTGATAGTAAAAGTTTATGCCGAAGTTTGCGTCAAAGGGGCGTAGAGCCGATTCATGTATCGGATCATAATGAACTGGCCGGTGTATTGTCAGAAACTTTGGCTGATAATGACCTAGTTATTACTCAAGGTGCGGGTAATATTGGACAAATTGTCAAAAAGCTAGCGGCTACAAAGATGTCGATTAACATTTTAAAACAAGGTGATGCATGAAGCAGTTTGGTAAAGTAGCAGTTTTGCTGGGGGGAAGTTCAGCAGAGCGCGAAGTATCATTAATGTCAGGAAAAGCCGTTTTAAATGGGTTGTTAGCTGCCGGAGTGGATGCAGTTGCCTTTGATCCCGCACAACGTAATATTTTAGAGCTAAAAGCACTGAAAATAGATAGGGTATTCATTGCACTTCACGGTCGGGGTGGTGAAGATGGCACAATTCAGGGGGCATTGGAGTTTATGTCTTTGCCATATACAGGCAGTGGTGTGTTAGGTAGTGCGTTAGCGATGGATAAAGTGCGGAGTAAACACTTATTCAAAACAGCTCAGTTAAGTACGGCTGCATATACAGTAGTAAATGCTTTAGAAGGGTTTGATGCAAACGCGATTATGGCTGACTTTGGCAAAGTTATGGTTAAACCAAGTCATGAAGGATCAAGTATAGGAATGGCGCAAGCTAATACAGCACCGGAGCTGACACAAGCTTTAACAGCTGCATTTGACTATGATGACGAAGTATTAGTAGAGCAATGGATCACTGGTCGGGAGTTTACCGTTGCGATGCTCGGTAATGACGCATTACCTGTTATTGAAATGAAAACACCGCGTGGTTTCTATGATTACGAAGCTAAATATCAGGTAAATAACACCGAGTATTATTGTCCTGCGAATATGAGTGATGCCCACAGAGCGCAGCTCCAAATTATGGCGAAGCATGCATTTAAGTTAGTTGGGGCTTCTGGTTGGGGGCGAGTGGATGCTATGCAAGATGAAAATGGTCAGTTTTACCTATTGGAGGTCAACACGGTTCCCGGAATGACGGAAAAATCATTGGTTCCTATGGCTGCGAAAGCACAAGGTGTGAGTTTTGAGCAATTAGTAGTTCGCATTTTGGAGCAAACGCTTTAATATGCGTGCGTTTTTCAAAAAAGCTAAATCCTTAAATCAAAGATTGAATTGGTCTTTGCTCTTCGGCTTAGGCTTTTTCATTGTGGTAATTTTCGGTTTAATAAAAAGTATGTACTGGGTTAGTGATTGGTTAGTCGTACATAAAGATGCGCAGTTTAGGCAACTTACTGTATTAGGGCAGCCCAGTTATAGTAGTGAACATGACATAGTTACCGCAATTAGGCGCGTGGATTTAAGTAGTTACTTTGAGTTAGATGTTAAAGCTGTACGGGAGTCAGTGTTGTCTCTGCCTTGGGTGGCAAGTGTGTCTGTTCGTAAGCAATGGCCAGATCAATTGCAGGTTTATGTGGTGGAGCATAAACCAGTGGCAATATGGAACAGTGATTTATTGCTGAATGAAAGTGGTGATGTTTTTCAGGCACCAAGTGAAAGCTTAACAAGTATGTTGCCGCAACTATATGGACCTGAGGGCAGTGAAACGGAAGCATGGCATACTTTTTTACAATTAAAAGCCATGCTTGAAGTTAACCAATTCCACTTAGTCAGCCTTGCATTATCAGAGCGGTTTGCTTGGCAGCTGTGGTTAGAAAATGGCATTCGTCTAAATTTAGGTCGAGAAGAAAAAGCAAAACGAGTACAGCGTTTTATTGATGTTTACCCGAAAATGCACAAGCCTAACGGGGCTTTAATTGATGCTATTGATTTACGCTATGACACAGGGCTTGCGGTGAGCTGGAAATACCCGCTAATTGAAGAACAACAAAATAAGAGTAAAGCATGACGAAGTCAGCAGAAAGAAACTTAGTGATAGGGCTCGATGTTGGTACCTCTAAAGTAGTCGCAACAGTTGGAGAGATCACGGCAGATAATCAGCTCAGTATTGTGGGAGTGGGTAACCAAGTATCTCATGGTATGGATAAGGGTGGCGTGAATGATTTGAACTTAGTTTCTGAATCAATTCGCCGTGCAATAGATGAAGCCGAATTGATGGCAGATTGCCGAATAAGTTCTGTTTACTTAGGCATATCAGGCAAGCATATTCAATGCCAAAATGAAAGTGGTGTTGTTGCGATTAATAATTCTGAAGTGACAGACGATGATATTGCAAATGTCATTCATATAGCGCGATCAGTTCCAATTTCCGCAGAGCGGAAAATGTTACACTCTCTGCCGCAAGAATATAGCATTGATATGCAAGAGGGAATAAAGAACCCCTTGGGTATGAGTGGTGTACGTATGGAAGCAAAAGCACACATTATTACGTGTTCTAATGACATGGCAAAGAATATTGAAAAATGTGTTGAGCGATGTGGCTTAAATGTTGACCAACTGACCTTTAGTGCGCTGGCGTCATGTTATTCTGTGTTGACTGAAGATGAAAAAGAGCTTGGTGTGGCGGTTGTTGATATAGGTGGTGGTACGATGGATATCGCTATTTATCTTAATGGAGCTTTACGTCATTCGGCTGTTATCCCTGTTGCTGGAAATCAAGTTACGGGGGATATAGCTAAGATATTCCGAACCCCGATTTCCCATGCTGAATCGTTAAAAGTGCAATATGCATGTGCAAGTAGCCAAATGGCCAGCAGTGAAGAGACAATTGAAGTTCCTAGTGTTGGCGGAAGACCAGCGCGTTTAATGTCGCGGCATACACTTTCTGAAGTTGTGGAACCACGTTTTAGGGAGTTGTTAGAGTTAACACTAGAAGAGATACGTCGCTCGGGTTTTGAAGATCAAATAGCTGCGGGACTAGTTATCACTGGCGGGAGTGGTAAAATGGCGGGCGCGCTCGAAGTTGCTGAAGATATATGTCAAATGCCCGTAAGAGTAGGTAAACCTATTGGAATTACCGGATTAACAGATTATGTTAACGATCCTGCATATGCAACAGCTGTAGGTTTGTTACAATATGGCCGTACTTTGCAATCGATGAATGCACAGAAATCGAAAGCTGAGTCGGATGGAAATTGGTGGAACCGAGTTACTAAATGGTTTCAAGGCGAGTTTTAAGCTCAAGTCGGAGAGTGAAAGATGTTTGATATAATGGAAGAACACAGCGAAGAAGCTGTTATTAAAGTGATAGGTGTCGGCGGTGGTGGTGGAAACGCCGTTGAGCATATGGTTAAACAGGAAATTGAGGGTGTACGTTTCGTTGCTGCAAATACGGATGCACAGGCATTGCGGAAGTCTTCAGCAGATATAACTGTTCAATTGGGTACGCAAATTACATCAGGGTTAGGCGCAGGCGCAAACCCTGAAGTTGGCCGTAAGTCAGCTGAAGAAGACATTGAAACCATAAAAACAGCGCTTGAAGGAGCTGATATGGTATTCATCGCTGCAGGTATGGGTGGTGGAACAGGTACTGGAGCAGCCCCTGTTGTTGCTCGTGTAGCGAAAGAGTTGGGTATTTTAACGGTGGCTGTAGTGACAAGACCTTTTGATCTTGAAGGTAAGAAGCGTATGGCTGCCGCTGATCAAGGTATTGGGGAGTTGTCAGAAATTGTTGACTCATTGATTACAATTCCAAACAATAAATTACTTAAAGTTTTAGGTAAAGGAACTACACTTTTAGACGCGTTTGCTAAGGCGAATGACGTACTCTATGGTGCAGTTCAAGGTATTGCTGAACTAATAACACGTTCTGGTTTGATCAATGTGGATTTTGCAGATGTAAGAACTGTTATGTCAGCAATGGGCACTGCGATGATGGGAACCGCTTCTGCATCTGGGCCAGATAGAGCGCAAGAGGCGGCAGAAGCTGCAATCTCAAGCCCTTTATTAGAAGATGTAGATTTAACGGGCGCAAAAGGTATTTTGGTGAACATTACAGCTGGAATGGATATTACCATTGAAGAGTTCGAAATAGTTGGTAATCATGTAAAAGCATTAGCATCTGAAAATGCGACGGTTGTTGTTGGTGCCGTAATTGACCCTGATATGAGTGATGAATTACGCGTAACAGTGGTTGCTACAGGGCTTGGCGGTGAGCGTCGTCCTCAGTTTGGCATAGTTGATAATGGCTTTAAGAAAGCAGCTGGTGGTGATGTTGCCTCAGCATCAACAAATCAGCAATCCAGTGGTATGTTTGTTCCAAGCTTTACTCAATCAGAGGTTACATCTGAAAACACTGGAAATGTAACGAACTCAACATCGACAGTGAGTACAGCAGCGCAAGAGAGTCAGGCGGTAAGTAAAAGTGTTGAGCAAGACACAGACAAGGGAGATTATTTTGATATCCCTGCGTTTTTACGTAAACAGTCAGATTAAATTTGGTTGATAATTAAACAATTGGCAGGTGGTCGTATCTGTGATACAATCCGCCGTCTAAGTGTTATTTGAAGTGGGCGAAGTTATGATTAAACAACGTACAATTGCTGAAGTTGTTAAAGCAACAGGTGTAGGACTTCATAAAGGTGAAAAGGTCACAATTACTCTCCGACCTGCGAGCGAAAATACCGGTGTGGTATTTCGTCGTGTAGATCTTGACCCTGTGGTAGATTTTGAGACTACGCCAGAATCTGTTGGTGATACGCAATTGTGTACTTGTTTAACGAACAAAGATGGAATACGTCTTTCCACCACTGAGCATTTAATTGCAGCTGTTGCGGCGCTGGGTATAGATAACCTAGTTGTAGAGCTCGATAGTTCAGAAGTGCCTATTATGGATGGTAGTGCATTACCATTCATTTATTTATTACAAAAGGGCGGTATTAAAGAGCAGAACGTCGCAAAGCGGTTCATTCGAATTAAAGAGAAAGTTCGTGTGGAAGATGGTGATAAATGGGCTGAGATCACCCCTTATGATGGCTTTCACATTGATTTTGAAATTGCCTTTGATCACCCAGCGATAAATGACAGTCGTCAGCGCATCGGTTTAGATATCACCGCGCAGAGTTTTACGGAAGAAATTAGTAGAGCCCGCACATTCGGTTTTATGAAAGATATTGAGTATATGCATGCTAATAACCTAGCGTTAGGTGGTAGTATGGATAATGCAGTTGTACTTGATGAATATAAAGTATTAAACCCGAGTGGTTTGCGCTATTCAGATGAGTTTGTTAAGCATAAGATATTAGACTGTGTGGGTGATATGTTCATGGCAGGGTATAATATTTTAGGTAAAATTACGTGTTATAAGTCAGGTCATGGTTTGAACAACAAACTTTTACGTGAAATTATGGCATCAGAAACCGCATGGGAATGGGCTACTTTCGAAGAGCCAGTCAGCATGCCTGCGCCGGGTATGGAAATTACCACGGCTTGAAAATCGAATAATTCTAAAAAATGACGCATATAGCGTCATTTTTTTTGTGCATGACTTGCCAGTTTGAGCAGTTTGGCTTGTAAGCTAGCTGGTGCATTGTTGGCTAGTTCGATGAGCTGTAAACCTGTTTGCTCACTCATAGATCTCTTTTCATGCGTTTCATCATTGATTGTTTTCTTTTCTTTTTTCGGGGCGAGTCTTTGTTGCGCTTCGGGGTTAGTTACTATTTTTACTTGTGCGCATTCGAACATTCCAGAGGCTCTAAACTGAGACAGAATATCCATTTTTAAAAAATTAAGCCGAGTGGCCAATGTTGCAGAAGCAGCTTCAATAACTAAAGTCCCGTCTCGGTAATTCCCTATGCGGCATTTCTTAATTAATACGGGGCCCACCGCTTTCTCTAGGCAATTTTGCCACTGTGACATGGCTTGTGACTTCTCTGAATAACTGACCATTTTATTGGACCACTTTCCCATAAGCTCATTAAGTTGTTTTGGGGCAAAACGGTTCTTAGCCATAGTTATTAGCTCATAATGTTCAGTTTAATCAACGTAAGTATAGCTGCGTCGAAAAAGTAAAAAAAGTTAAATCATCTAAATGGCTTGAATTATTCCTAAATATCACCATATATACAGTTAATCTCGATTATGTTTCAATTTGTTGCTACATTGGGTATTTGTTGCTAACAAAAATAGTAACATTAGTTTACGTGGCTCCGCTTTTTACCAGTAAAACTTCGCTGTTTTGACTTCAATGGTTTGCAGCTTCGCAGAGTCTGGTATGATAGGGGCAATAAATTGAATTAGGCACATTGCAAAAACAATTAAGCATTTGTTGCCCACAGGAAGCAGTGCGACCTCAGTACCCAATGACGAATAAGCATAGGTAAGGTCAGCCATCAATAGAGTGAAAACGGTTTTAACATGATAGCTAATATTTTTACCAAGATTTTTGGTAGTCGCAATGACCGCACTATTAAAAACTTAAGAAAGACGGTCACCTTAATCAATGCCTTAGAAGAGCAGTACGCAGCTCTAACTGATGAGCAACTAAAAGCGAAAACAGCAGAGTTCAGAGAACGTTTTGAGCAAGGTACAAGCTTAGACGATATCTTACCTGAGGCCTTTGCGACAGTACGTGAAGCCTCAAAACGTGTTTACAACATGCGTCACTTCGATGTGCAAATGGTGGGTGGTATCGTGTTACACCAAGGCCGTATTTCTGAAATGCGCACCGGTGAAGGTAAAACATTAACAGCAACATTACCTGCATACTTAAATGGCTTAACAGGTAAAGGTGTTCACGTTATTACAGTGAATGACTACCTTGCAAAACGGGATGCAGAAACAAACCGTTCGTTATTTGAATTCCTAGGTCTAAGTGTTGGTTGCAATGTACCGGGTATGATGCCGGAGCAAAAGAAGCAAGCCTATCGCGCCGATATTACTTATGGCACGAACAATGAATTCGGTTTTGATTATTTACGTGACAATATGGCGTTTACTGTAGAAGAGCGAGTGCAACGTCCACTATATTATGCTGTCGTGGATGAGGTTGATTCAATTTTGATTGATGAAGCTCGTACACCGCTTATAATTTCAGGTCCTGCGGAAGATAGTTCTGCGCTATACACTCAGATAAATAAGATTGTGCCATCGCTAATTCTTCAAGATAAAGAAGATGAAGAAGGTGTGGAAGGTGACGGTGATTTCACAATTGATGAAAAGTCAAAACAGGTTCACTTAACTGAGCGTGGCCAAGTTAATGTTGAAGAGCTATTACTTGAGCATAAACTAATTGAAGAAGGTGATTCACTCTACTCAGCAGCAAGTATCACCTTGTTAAGCCATGTTTATGCCGCTCTTAGAGCACATAAACTTTATCAAAAAGATGTTGATTATGTTGTTAAAGATAATGAAGTTATTATTGTTGATGAGCATACTGGTCGTACAATGGAAGGACGTCGTTGGTCTGAAGGGTTACACCAAGCGGTAGAGGCGAAAGAAGGTGTTCGTATTCAAAACGAGAACCAGACATTAGCATCAATTACCTTCCAAAATTACTTCAGAATATATGACAAGCTGGCAGGTATGACTGGTACAGCGGATACTGAAGCATTTGAGTTTCAATCAATTTATGGCTTAGATACTGTTGTTATTCCAACAAATAAACCAATGGTTCGTGATGATCGAGCAGACCTTGTTTATCTAACACAAGAAGAGAAGTTTGAAGCCATTCTTGAAGACATTAAAGACTGTCAGGAGCGTGGGCAGCCTGTTCTTGTTGGTACAGTGTCAATTGAAAGCTCAGAGTATTTATCGCATTTCTTGAGAAAAGAAAAAATAGAACATAATGTTCTTAATGCCAAATTCCATGCTCAAGAGGCCGATATTGTTGCTGATGCAGGTTTGCCTGGTAAAGTCACAATTGCTACAAATATGGCTGGTCGCGGTACAGATATTGTTTTGGGTGGTAATTGGCAAAGTGATTTAGAAAAACTTGATAACCCATCAGAAACACAGATTACAGAATTAAAAGCTCAGTGGAAAGTTACTCATGATGCGGTGTTAGCTGCAGGTGGTTTGCATATTATAGGTACTGAACGTCACGAATCACGTCGTATCGATAATCAACTACGAGGGCGCTCAGGTCGTCAAGGGGACGCCGGTTCTAGTCGTTTCTATTTGTCGATGGATGATGCGTTGATGCGTATTTTCGCCGGTGAGCGAATGACAAATATGATGCGTAAGTTAGGTATGCAACGCGGAGAGGCGATAGAACACCCGTGGGTAAACCGAGCTATTGAAAATGCTCAGCGTAAAGTTGAAGCGCGAAACTTTGATATTCGTAAGCAGTTGCTTGAATACGATGATGTTGCTAATGATCAACGCCGAGTTGTTTATGAGCAACGTAATGAGCTGTTGGAAGAAGGTGATATATCGGAAACGATTAATGCGATCCGCAGTGATGTTTTAAATGGCACAATTGATCAATTTATTCCACCACAAAGCTTAGCTGAAATGTGGGATATTAAAGGACTAGAAGATCGTATAAAGGGCGATTTCTTAATCGAGTTACCAATTGAAAAATGGTTAGCTGATGATGAAAAGCTCTATGAAGAAAAGCTGCGTGATCGAATTAATGATGAAGTTGAAAACTCATATAAAGATAAAGAGCAAATGGTTGGCCCTGACGTACTGCGCCAATTTGAAAAAGCGATTATGCTACAAAGCCTTGATCAACATTGGAAAGATCATTTAGCAGCGATGGATCATCTCAGACAAGGTATTCACCTGCGAGGCTATGCTCAGAAGAACCCGAAGCAAGAGTATAAGCGTGAGTCATTTGAGTTATTTTCTGAAATGTTGGAAAATTTAAAAATTGATGTGGTGGGTATTCTTAGCAAAGTGCAAGTACGCGCTGAGGAAGACGTTGAGAAAGTAGAAGAGCAGCATCGCCGCAGTGAGCAAATGCCGAAAGAGTATCAACATGCTGAGGCTGAGCACGTTGGCGGTAATGTACCTGAAGGGGTATCGGTTGCAGCAAGAACTGACGTAAAAGTTGGTAGAAATGAAGCATGCCCTTGTCAGTCTGGGAAAAAGTTTAAGCAATGTTGTGGCAAACTAAAGTAATAACATTGTAAATTTTGATTTTTTAAAAAGCGGCTTTAGAGTCGCTTTTTTGATCTGGAGAGATGTTGTGAGTAAAAAAGTGATTGAAGTCGCCGTTGGTGTGATTAAAACAGGCTCAAAGATATTTATTAGTAAGCGGCATGAATCTCAGCACCAAGGTGGTTTATGGGAGTTTCCTGGAGGAAAAGTAGAGATAGGGGAAACGGCTTTCACAGCTTTGAAGCGAGAATTAAAAGAAGAGGTAAATATTGATGTATTAGGCTCTCGTGAGCTACAAATCATAGAGCATGATTATGGAGATAAATGTGTACGATTGATTGTTCATATAGTTGATGAATTTGCAGGAGAGGCTAAGGGCTTAGAAGCGCAGCTATGTCAGTGGGTTGAGATAACCTCATTAAATAATTATGCATTTCCTGCAGCGAACCAAGCAATTATTGATAAATTACACACTGAAATGTCATAAAGTATGCCATTGTAAATATAGTCATGTTGTACTTCACGCAGCTTTCTTAAGACGATCATAACTGTTGCCACTATGGGAATGGGTAGCTTATTATAAAATTAAACTCATATTGGAATACATTGATGAAAAATATATCTTTAGCAGCTTTAGGTGTTGCAATCTCCCTTGGTGTAGCTGGTTGTAGTGAGCCTCCCACTGAAAGTAAGATGCAAGTGGATCCAATTGACCTGAATAAAAACAATAAATTAGAACTAAAGTCAGGTATTGAATTGAATAATATTGATACTTCAGTCCGCGCAGAAGATGACTTTTATTATCACGTCAATGGAAAATGGCTTGAGAAAACAGCAATTCCAGCGGATAAATCGAGTTATGGTTCTTTTACAGCTTTGTATGATGAATCACAAAAAGCCTTGCGTAAAGTATTGGATGATGCACTAAAAAATACCACAATGGCGGTAGGAAGTGATGAATATAAGCTTTCAGCTTTTTATGGGAGCTACATGGATGAAATAGCAAGGGAAGAGTTAGCTTTATCACCCTTGAAGGCATATTTAGAGCCAATAGACTCGCTGACTAGTCGTGCCGACTTACCTCGTGTCATGGCTTCTATGTTATTGAATGGTGGAACAACTCCCTTTGGCTGGTATGTAAATAATGATGCAAAAAAGTCAAATGAGTACGCATTGTATTTGTATCAAAGCGGTTTGGGGTTACCTGACCGAGATTTTTATTTAAAGGATACCGAGAAGTTTGTAAGTATACGCGCTGCATATAAGACATACATTCAGCAAGTTTTTATTCGATTGGGTTACCCTCAGCCTGAGCAGGCTGCAGATAACATTCTGGAGCTTGAAAGTCGTATAGCTGCGGTTCAGTGGTCCAGAGTGGAGAGTAGAGATGCAACTAAAACTTATAATAAATTGTCGATGGTTGATGCAAATAGACTCATTCCATCATTTGATTTAGAAAGTTATTTTGTTTCCGCAAATTTAAACGTGACGGACGTTGTCATAAACCAGCCATCTTACTTAGAAAACCTCGCGAAAGTCGTGGCTGATAGCCCATTAGAAACGTGGCAACACTATCTTACTTTTCACTTCGTAAATAATCATGCTGAGCTTTTGAATAAAGAGATGGTAAATCTTAAATTTAATTTCTTTGATAAAATGTTACGAGGCGTACAAGAACAAGCACCAATCTGGAAGAAGGCAGTTGACTCTAGCAATGAAGTTTTAGGTGAATTGTTAGGTAAAATTTACGTTGAAACGTACTTTCCTCCAGAAGCTAAAGCACGGATGACCGAGTTAGTAAGTAACCTAATTAAAGGCTTTGATCAGGCCATTGATGACCTTGAATGGATGAGCCCTGAAACAAAAATTGCAGCAAAAGATAAACTAAGTAAGTTTACACCTAAAATTGGTTACCCAGATAAATGGCGAGACTATTCGCAACTACAGATAAGTCCAGATGATCTATTAGGTAATTATGTTCGCTATACGCAATGGTCTTATAACGATATGATCAATAAAATAGGAAAGCCTGTGGATCGCTCTGAGTGGTTCATGACACCTCAAACAGTGAATGCTTATTATAACCCTGTAAATAATGAGATTGTGTTTCCCGCAGCAATATTGCAACCACCATTTTTTAACCTTGAGGCTGATGATGCGGTGAATTATGGAGCCATTGGCGCTGTAATTGGTCATGAGTTGGGTCATGGTTTCGATGATCAAGGGTCAAAGTATGATGGAGAAGGTAATTTACGTAACTGGTGGAGCGAATCGGACCTTACACAATTCGAGCAACGAGGGAGTAAGTTGGTTGCTCAGTATAACCAGTTCAGCCCTTTTGAAGATGCGCATGTAAATGGTGAACTTACCTTAGGTGAAAATATAGGTGACTTAGGGGGCTTAACGGTATCTTATAAAGCTTACCTACTTTCTTTAGCGAAAAGAAAAGCCCCTATCATTGATGGTTATACTGGCGAGCAGCGCTTTTTCATGGGGTGGGCACAAATTTGGCGTAGACAATATCGAGATGAAGAGCTACGAAATAGGTTAATGACTGATTCTCACTCACCAAGTCATTATAGAGTAATTGGTGTGCTACCAAATATGCCTGAGTTTTATAAAGCCTTTAAGGTGAAAGAGGGCGATGGTATGTATATACCGTCGGCTGAACGCGTAAAAATTTGGTAGGATTTTAACTTTAATAAAATTTAATAATTATAGCCCACTGTTTTGTGGGTTTTTTTTTATATTTTTTCAAGAAGCCATACTTCAGAGTAAATATTGATAGCGCTGTCATTTTTGATTTTATATGATGAGGTATTGTTAATATTGACTGAACACTTTACGCTCATATTTCTATATAGATGAATAGCAACAAAGGTGTTTACCAAGGAGCAAACCTATGACCCTAAAGCAACATGTGCTAGCAAGTTTACTTGTCACAACCCCACTGTTCGCCAATGCCGATTTATCACAGTCTCAGCTGAACGCGTTCACAAAAAACACTAAACTTGTGTTTAGCGCACAAGATAATTTTCATAATGGTGCATCTAGTTTAATTGCATCAATGACTTTGACGAATAATTCAGATATTGCCCTAGTAAAGGGAAAAGCAGATTGGCAAATCTATATTCACTCGGTACGTAAAATTCATACTAAATCAGTTAAAGGATTTACGATAGAGCATGTAAATGGTGATTTACATCGTTTTGTACCAAATAAAGATTTTGCAGGGCTGGCTGTCGGTGAAAGCCTCACTGTTGAATTTGAGGCAGGTGCATGGATAGCTGCATATAGTGACTTTATGCCGCGAGCATTTATGGTTTCCAAGCAGCATACCCCGGCGATTTTTGCAAATACTGACACGGAAGACTTTAAGCAATACATTGCCCCATTTGAGCGAGAGAATCAGCTTAGGCGATATAATGATCCGATAGATAAAACGCAGCTAGCATCTGCTCAATTGCGTTATGAGCGTAACCTTTCTTCTGCGTCTATTTCAAAAGAAGCGGCATTGAAACGGATCATTCCAACACCACAAAAGGCTGATTTCAATCGTGGAACAGCGGTGTTAGATTCATCATGGCAAATACGTTTTGCTGGTCGTTTGACTTCAGAGGTAGCTGTTTTAAAAAGTGATTTAGCCGATTATGGATTAGAGCTAGAGAGTGAAGCTGATCATATTAAAGCTTCTAAAGCGCCTACCATTTACTTAAAAGTAGACGAAAGTCTGGCTGACGGTGCAGCTGAAAGCTATCAGCTAGAAATCGATGACGATAAAATAGAGATCATTGGTAGCGATAATGCTGGCGTATTTTACGGTATTCAGAGCTTATTGGCGCTCTTCCCAGCAGGCAGCAAAAATACCATCACTGTACCTAATGTTGAAATTGAAGATACCCCAAGGTTTGTATGGCGTGGCATGCACTATGACAACGCTCGTAATTATCATGGCAAAGATGCGCTGTTTAAATTAGTAGAGCAAATGGCTCGTTATAAGCTGAACAAGTTTCATTGGCACTTTTCAGATGATGAAGGCTGGCGTGTTGAGATCCCAGGCTTACCAGAGTTAACGGAAATTGGTGCTCATCGCTGTTTTGATTTAGAAGAGCAACGTTGTCTATTAACTCAGTTGGGTACGGGGCCCTTTAAATCAGGTTCTGGAAATGGGTTTTTATCTCGCAAAGATTTTGTCGAACTCATTAAGTTTGCAGATGCTCGACATATTCAAATTATTCCTGAAATTGAAGGTCCAGGCCACGCTCGCGCTGCGATTAAGTCCATGGAAGCGAGGTATAATACGTTCAAAGCCAAAGGGAAGTTAGAGCAAGCTAAAGCCTACTTATTAACAGATCCAAAGGACGAGTCACAGTATATCACGGTGCAAAACTACACAGACAATTCATTTAATGTGTGTTTAGACTCTACGTATGCTTTTATCGAGAAGGTGACTTACGAGCTACAAAGTATGTATCGAGATGCAGGGACTCGATTAACGAATTTACATTTTGGTGGAGATGAAGTCGGTGCAGGTTCATGGACACAGTCTCCCGCTTGTGATGCTTTATTTATGGATGCGAATAATGGGATTGCAGGCCCAGCGGATTTAAAGCCATACTTTACCCAAAAGGTGGCTCATATATTAGCCAAACGCGGTATTTCTCCTGGCGCTTGGGAGGATGGATTAATGTATGACAAAGTAAATCCTTTTAAAAGAGATGAGTTCCCCAATGACATTTTTACTGCAAATGTGTGGGACAATATTTGGGAATGGGGGGTTGCAGATAGAGCATACCGGTTAGCCAATGATGGATATCAAGTGGTATTATCTCATGGTACACACTTGTACTTTGATCATCCATATGAAGCTCACCCAGAAGAGCGAGGTTATTATTGGGCAACACGTTTTGTTGATACTAAAAAAGCGTTTAGTTATATGCCTGATGATGTATACGCCAATGCTGATTTTACGCGAACTCGAGAACCGATTGTAAATTTAGAAGCTCTCGTTGGACGTGCCATGCCTAAGCTTGAAAAGCCAGAAAATATCTTAGGTATGCAAGGGCAAGTGTGGAGCGAAACCATTCGCACTGAAGAGCAGGTATTAGCGATGATTTTCCCGCGCATTTTATCTGTAGCAGAGCGCGCTTGGCATAAAGCTAAATGGGAAGGGGATGATATTGCAATTAAACCTTTTTCAAACGATTGGCAAAGCTTTTCCGCTGCATTGGCTATAAAGGAACTCCCTAAGTTGGTTGCGTCTGGTGTAAATGTGAATTTACCGGTACCAGGGGCAGTTAAAAAAGGAGCACTTGTTTATGCCAACAGCGCTTTCCCTTATTTAGATATCGAATATAGCTTAGATCGAGGACAAACTTGGCAGCTTTATTCAGATCCGATCAGTCATAATGACGGTCAATCGGTTCAACTAAGGACGCGTGTAGGAGATAAAAATACGAGCCGTATCACAGAGTTAAAGTAATATTTTTGAGATGTTTGCTAAAAAGGGACCGTAAGGTCCTTTTTTAGTAAATTAACTGGTTAAATTCTAGCTAGTCAAAAGTTAAATTTTAACGTAAAGTTAAATGTCAGCGCTGTCATTTTTGAGTGATAGCCCTAACACTACATCAATACGCTTAAAAATGAGCGTGGGTGTCTAATAATGATACAGAAGTTATTCTGAATTTAGTCCTAGATCTGTGCAATCTACAGATCTTTAGTATATTAATTAGCAACAAGAAGAAACTTATGGAAGCGACAGTGGAAATTGAAGATAATGTAAAGCAGAGTATCTGGCTCCCTATGGTGCTCGCTGGGTCGATGTTTTTTATTTTAGGGTGTATTACTTGGCTCAACGGGGCTATTACACCTTTTTTACAACAAATGCTTGAATTAACGCCGTTGCAAGCGTCGTTCATCATATCCTCGTTTTATATTGCCGTGACAGTCGCAGGAATACCTTCGGCTATGCTAATTAAGCGTGTTGGCTATAAGAATGGCATGGCATTAGGGTGTGTCGTGATGGCTGCATCTGCGTTAATGTATATTCCTGCTGCAAAAATGCAGATGATTGAGATATTTTTGTTTGCGCAGCTAATGATAGGCGTTGGTCAAACGATATTACAAACAGCGGTTAACCCATACGTTGTTAAAATGGGATCTGAAAAGTCAGCAGCGGTCCGTGTGTGTATTATGGGGCTATTGAATAAGTCTGCGGGTGTGATTGTACCAATCATATTTGCAGCGGTCGTCGTCAGTGGTGTTGTAGAGCCAGGGTCACAATTATCACAAGAACAAAAAGATGCGATGGCGAATAGTCTAATTATGCCTTACATTGGGGTAGCTGGCCTTATTTTCTTGTTTGCTGTTTTTGCAAAAATAGCACCATTACCAGATCTGGTTTTTGAAGAGTCAGGTGGTAACGGTAAGGGTGAATTAAAAGAAGCATTGAGCCACCCTCATTTGGTACTTGGTGTTATTGGTATTGCATTGTATGTTGCCGTCGAGGTTATTGCAGCTGATACTATTGGTTCTTATGCATTACAGCTAGGCATAGCGGATTATTCCGTGATGACGTCTTACACTATGGCGTGTATGCTGATTGGCTATGCTATTGGTATTGCGTTGATCCCGCGTTTTATGTCTCAGCAAAACGCATTAGTGATGTCTGGTATTGCTGGTATCATTACAGTTTTAGCGGTTGTAATGGGTAGTAACGACTCATTTACGATATCTAACATTTTACTTGTTCCATTTGGTGGACCTCAATTACCAGATCCGCTATTGTGTATAGCATTACTTGGTTTTGCTAACGCTATGGTATGGCCAGCTATTTGGCCATTGGCATTAAATGGCCTCGGTCGCTTGACTGGCACTGCTTCGGGACTACTTATTATGGGTATTGCGGGCGGTGCGTTAGGGCCCTTACTGATTGGCCTTGGAAATGTAGCTGGCCTTGGTGCTCAAGGGGCGTATAGCTTAATGATACCAAGTTACCTATTTATTTTGTTCTATGCTCTGAAAGGTCACAAGATGACGAGCTGGAAGTAACCTAATTTCTATCTGTAAATAGAAATAATCCCGTGTGTAATGCCACCTTTAAGGTGGCATTTTTTTGCCTGTAATAAAGCTATGAGATTGCGACGTATTGTAAAGTAATACCAATCTGCATAAAGGTTAA